>JALONJ010000586.1 GCA_025455045.1 Microscillaceae bacterium
TGACGTAGTTGTGTTATTTTTAATTTTTCTAGCAAAGCATTTATAGTATTAAATAATTGATTATCAATGTTTTATATATTTTTACAAAAATTATTTAAAGTATTTATTATATCAAAATAATACAATTTTATTTTAAATATAATTTATAATTTACCGAAAAAATATATTTTTTACATTATAATTAGTTGATTATCAATTAGTTATAAAAATATTTACGTTACATTAGCACATCAGCACATCTTATAATTAACTCATTACTTATCAATTGGTTAATTAGCAATTATTTCTTTTTCTTCGGATTCAACAAAGGCGCAGTGTATTGGTTGTATAAATCAAATAAAAATTCTACTCGATTGATTTCGTGGGTAAATGCTTGCGGGCGATAACACAAATCTACGGCTTTGTCGAGGTCTTGGTGGGCTTTGAGCAAATCTTTGGGCATTAGTTTAGTATCGTACAAATTTGCCAAAGAATTGCCTTGTTCAAAGTATTTTTCCCTTGTATTCAAAACAATTTGGGCTTTTTGTTTCACATTCTCTAAGTTTTTGTCAGAAACTTGATTAGGAAATGGGAAGTTGTTGTAAACCAGCTTGTTAGAGTAACGATAATCACTTTTCATTCTACCACAAACGGCTCTTGTCCACGCCATATGCATAGCTGAAGTCAAAATTCCAAAGTGGTAAATAGTTGCATTAGGAATATACATTACATCGGTATTAGCAATTATCTCTTTAGAAACAAAACCAATAGGAATATAGAATCTTTTTTCAGAAGATACACTTGGAATAACCAAATAATCTACTTCAGGCTGGCGAATCTCGGCAAAAAGATAAGGGGTTAGGGCTAATTTCTGCGTAGTTTCACGCTGACTGTTTTGCCGATGTTTTTTGACTGCTTCAATTCGTTTTAAAACTTCGGGTAGCTTACTTAATATGACTGGGCTAGTGCTTTCTAACCATAAACAATATCTTTTTAAATTATTAATAAAGTCTTCTGAACCCATATACGGGCGAATCAATGTTTGAGCATTGGGTTCTTTTTTCAAAAACTGATTGAGTTCTTCTTCGTCAAAAAAAATCAAATTACCGCCATCATTTGCCATACTACCCCGCGAAATTTCCGGTACATCGGCAATTGGTCTTTCGCGGTTTTCTACCAAAATATCTACAGTATCCAACAAATAAGCATTGATATTTTTGGTAGCAATTATCTCTCGCGGCTCGGCTTGGGGCGTTTCATAATCAAAAATTTTCTTTTGCTTGGGGGGGGCGCCATTGGTAAACAAACCATTGCCATTGGCATAAAAACCAATAATTACACAATAAACTTGCGCGTTGCCTTTAGCTTCGTTGCTCCATTTGAAAGTGCGATGGGCAAAAAATATTTTGATATTGAACTTATTTAATCTGCGCCACAAAGCACTTACTTGCTCGCCTTGTACGATTGAATTGGTAGAAACAAAAGCAACTTTGCATCCACCCCTAGCCCCGCCCCGAACGGGAGGCGAACTAATGTATTGCGCCGCTTTGACATACCAAGCCGTTACATAATCCAACACGCCATAGTTATTCTGATTATCTACCATTTTGAATACATATTCCATATCCGCGTTTTGGCTGGAGTTTCGCATTTGTTTGCCCACAAAGGGCGGATTGCCCACAATATAATCAAAAAAAGTTTCGCCATTGAGTTTTCCCCAATCCATCTGCAGGGCGTTGCCTTCCATAATTTGGGCGGCATCTTGCAAGGGAAGTTTGCGAAAATACTGCCCAAAAGTTTCGCTCAACAGCATATTCATTTGATGATCGACCAGCCACATAGCTACTCGGGCAATCATTACGGAGGCTTCCTCGATTTCTATTCCATAAAAATTTTGCAAACGAATCAACGTTAATTGACTGATATCCAGCACTGTTTGGTCTTGATAAAGGATTTTTAAAATTTCTAATTCCAATAGGCGGATTTCTCGGTAGGTAATAATCAAAAAATTGCCACAACCACAAGCCGGGTCTAAAAACTTAAATCTTGAGATTTTTTCGTGGAGTTGCCGAAGTTGGTTTTTATTGGTTTTTACTTTTTCAAATTCAGTATATAAATCATCTAAAAACAGGCTTTTGATTGCCTTCAAAATGTTTTTTTCGGAGGTATAATGCGCGCCCAAATGTCGGCGTTTGGTGGGGTCAAGCACCGCTTGAAACAAAGAGCCAAATATAGCCGGTGATATTTTGTGCCAATTATAGGCGCAAGCCTTGAAAAATAACTCTTTGATATTGCCCCCAAAGCCCACCGGCGGAAGTACATCTCGGAACAAACCGCCATTGATGTAGGGAAAAACCAACAATTCTTCGGGCAAATATTTTTGCCGTTCTTTTTCGGGGGTGTTCAAAATATTGAAAATATGGGCAATATCGCCTCCCAAGTGCGCGCCATTGCCTTGGGTGCGCGCGACCCGCTCGGCGAGTACACTTTTGAATTGGTGAGGTTCATTAAAAATAGCCGTGGTATCGGCAAACATACAAAAAAGCAATCTTGCCAAAAGCAATTCCAAGGTTTTGCCGGCTATTCCGCTTTCTAACAAAGCATCGTGCAAATCGCCTAATAATTCGGCGGCTTCTATATTTGCGGGAACATCGGGAATTATTTGCGTTTTTTCGCGCCCACTGATAAATCCAAACAAATCAATGTGCAAATACAAATCAGCCAATGGCAGTTCAAATTGGCTATTTGTTTCTAAATCGTACAAACGAAATCGAGCAAAATCGGAAACAAGCACAAATTTTGGCAACTGATAATCTTTCAAGCCCGAAAAATAATCCATCGCTTGATGATACGCCTTATCTAAATCTTGCCCTTTGGATTTATGCTCTACAATTAGCTTACTTTCCCAAAATAAATCAATATAACCTTTTTGCGCCCCCAATTTGGTTACTGCGTATTCAAATGAAGCAACTCGGCGGCGCGAAATGCCAAAGCAATGAAAAAACTCATCCCAAAAAGTCTTGGCTTCGGCTTTTTCGCTCGATTCTCCCATCCAGTTTTGGGCAAATTCAATACAACGTTGTTTGATTTCGGCAGCAGAAAGCATTTATTTTATTCTAATTGATTGCGTTTTTATTGTGATAAAGACCTGATTATCAGAGATTTACAAAATACAAATTCTTAAGTTATTTTTCAATCCTTCCTAAAGTTTAATTTATGAAAGAATTAAAAATTTTCCAGATTCTGGTAAAGGTTTTTTCCCTAACGAGGGGTTTGCAAAACCCTCGTTAGGGAAAAAACGAAGTTGATATACTCACGATAAACCTCTCCAAAGGGGTGCATTTCAAATTTACTACCTATCACCCTCTCTTTCGGAGAGGCTAATCTCCCTACAGAAAAAAGTTGGGAAACGCTTGTGTAAGTACAAATAAATACAGTATCAAATTTTACTTGTTTATTTTAAGAATTTGCCTTTTAAGTTACCAAATATTATT
>JALONJ010000587.1 GCA_025455045.1 Microscillaceae bacterium
TGAATAATGCTGTCTTGGCTGATTGGGTCGTTGAGTTAAGAAGCGCGGTTTATACAATGAACGAAGGTTTATATCAACAATTGCTCAAAGCGGCAGAAAAAACCAATAATTAAAAAATATATAATCAATTGATTATCAAATACTTACAATCAAAAAAATAAAATGATGATTAACATTAAAGATATTCCCACCCTTTTGATTGCCGATGACCAGCCCGATAATTTGCGAGCCATTATTGATATTTTGCAAAACTCCGAAGATCAATACAATTTTATTACTGTGCCTAATGGCAAAGTATTGGTAGATATTGCCTGCAAAAAAATGCCCGATTTGATTATTACCGATTGGGAAATGCCGCAATTAAATGGCTTGGAAGCAATTGCCGAATTAAAAAAATACCCCGAAACCCAAGATATTCCGGTGATTATGTGTACGGGCATCAAAATTAACCCGCAAGACCTAAAAACCGCCCTTGAGGTAGGGGCTTTGGACTATGTACGCAAGCCCGTGGAGGCTACCGAGTTGATAGCTCGAGTAAAGTCAATGCTCAAATTATCGGCTTCTTACCTCAAAATCAAAGAACAAAAAGAAGAAATCCAAAATCAAGCCGAGCAATTAGAAAGCCTTAATCAATTGAAAGACAAGCTTTTTTCAATCATTGCTCACGACTTGCGAAGTCCGCTCAATACGCTCAAAGGAATGCTGACCATTTTGGAATTAGATGCGCTATCGCCCGAAGAGTTTAAAGAAATTGGCAAAGATGTAAAAAAACGAATTGAAAATATTGATGCCAGCCTCAATAACTTACTTTTATGGGCAGAAAGTCAAATGAAAGGCGAAATTAGTTATCAAGAAACAATTGAAATTTACCCGATTATCAATGGAAAAATTGATTTGTTTGAGAGCAATGCTTCCGCCAAACAAATTACCATTATCAACGAAACTCAACCTGGGCTGACAGTTTTTGCGGATTTGAACCATTTTAGGGCAATTTTACGCAATTTGATTGGCAATGCGCTTAAATTTACTACTTTGGGAGGCAAAATTGTTATCAGCACCAAACGCTTAAAAACCAAGGTTCAAATTTTAATCCAAGATACGGGCGTAGGAATGAGCGAAGCTCAAATCGCCAAATTATTTAAACGCGAGACTCACTTTACCACTCAGGGCACTAGCCAAGAAAAAGGTACCGGCTTAGGTTTGTTGCTTTGCAAGGAATTTGTGGAGAAAAATGCCGGTGAAATTTGGGTAGAAAGCCAATTGGGGATTGGTAGTACATTTTTTGTGGAATTACCAATTGCTTATGTGGAATAATTATACCAAACAATATATCAACAAAAAGACTTAAACCAAAGGTCTAAGTCTTTCATTTTCAGCGTTTAATAAACCTCGTTGCCTGTCGCAAAGCGAGGTCAATCAAACCAATATTTTCAGGATTAAATTATTTGCAAATATTTATAATTGAGTGATAATCAGGATATTACTCACGTTACTGAGCTTTGGCAATTACTTCGCCCCGAATGTTGAGTACGGTTTGTTTGTCGGTATTTGCCGTAATGGTTACGGTTTTGTTGAACACGCCCAAAGTAGAAGCATTGAACGATACTGTGATTTTGCCAACCGCGCCCGGCGCAATGGGTTCTTGAGGATAAGCCGGTACCGTACAGCCGCAAGAACCTTGGGCATCTTTGATAATCAAGGGAGTACTGCCCACATTGGTGAACTCAAACTCGGTAGTTACCGGTGTGTTTTGCTCAATTTTGCCGAAATTGTAGTCGGTTTTTTCCCAAGCAAAAGCGGCTTGCAAGGCTTTGCTCAAATCAGCGTAGGCATTGGTATAAACCGCCAAGCCCAAAAAGAGGGCTATCAACCCTAAATGAAACTTTTTCATCATACAAAATAAAATTAAAGAATTAGTAAGTTAGACTTTTCAAAGTAATGGTTTGGTCGACCTTGAACGAAACCTTGATTCAATCATTGAAACAAAGGTAAAAGGATATTTTGGATTGGTTTGTTAATGAGTTTGGAACGTTTGTTAATGGGCTGTTAAGTAACATAGCATAACACAAACTAACATTATTTATTATTTTTTATTATAAAATGCTGATTATCAACTGTGTATGCAAAAGCAAATTTTAAAAAATGTCTAAAATATTGAAAGTAAAAATGTCATAGGCGTTGAAAATGAAAATGGCGGACAATATAAAATTTGGTAAAACCTTACAAAATCTTACAAAATTTGACAAAAAATGGGGTCGGTGTGAAAAATAAAAAATGGTTTTTCTAAGATGGCAAGCGCACAGCGCGACCTAAATAAAATAGATAAGTTTTTGATTATCAAGGGTTTATATTTTTTCCTTGTGTGCTTTCGCCGTTTGGATAAAATCATTCAAAATGACTGATTGTTCGGCTTTGGCTTTTTTCAAATCTTGCACCGCTTTTTTGAGTTGGGCTAATTTTTCGTTCAAACTAGCTACTCGTTGGTTGTATTGGTTTTTATTCATAAAAACTCATTCACAAAATCATTAAAAAGCCGGATATTTTTAAATTTCCTTTTTTGCAAACCCTCATATAAAACCTTATCATTGGTCAGCAAGGAAATATTCATTTGCAAGGCTAAGGCTATATAAGGCGCATCTTTTAAATCTATACCCTCACATAATTCTAAGGCTTTTTGCTTAGAATCATTAGAGAGAATCAAGGAAGGGCAAAACTTTCAGGTTTGAAAATACCGCCAAAACATAATTGCTTAGTTGGGTAATATCCAGTTTTGTCTTGGCTAAAATAGTTGGTTGATGTTCGGCTAATTCTATGAAAATATAATCTAAGCTATATACTTCAAAATCAGTCAAAAGCCGTTTGTAAAGGCTTTTACCGCTTATAAGTGCCGAAAAAATAATGTTGGCATCATCACTAATTACTTGCATTGTTATTTGGTATCTAGACCCGCTAAAAATTGCCCTTTATATTTATTCCACGCCCTTTGCTTGGCATCTTGGCTAATTTGTTGTAGTTCGGTATTGGTCATACTTCGCCCTAAAATTGCCCCGAACTTTTCGGCTAAATAAAAATTCAATTCTTTTTGCAAGTGTGTTTGTACTTCGGCTAAATCAAGCCCTTGGTACATTTCGGGTATTTCAAGTTGGATTTGCATAGTTTTATTTTAATTATTTGATTATCAATAAATTAGGCATCTTTGGGTTTTTCCTTTTTGACACTCTCAAAAAAAGCTTCAAAACGCTTGCTTAAATCTTCGGCATCTTTACTCATTTCTTTTGCGCCCTCAACTGCCTTTATCATTCGTTCCTTGAGTGATTGCATACGGCTCAAAAAGTCTTTAGTTTTTTGGTTCATAGTCTTAAAAATTACCTTCTGTATGAAATTAAGTGATACATACCCAAAGTAATTAACTAATTAATTATCAGGAACTTATATATATTTAACCTAATTTTGAACGCTGATTGA
>JALONJ010000588.1 GCA_025455045.1 Microscillaceae bacterium
CAGTATTTTATATATTTCTACAAAAATCATATTAAATATTTATTATATTAAAATAATACAATTTTATTTTTGAAACAATTGATTATTTGTCAAAAAGGGCGTATTTTTGCATCATAATTAGCTCATTATCAAATAGTTACTAAAATATTCACGTTAAATTACTTATTCTTCTGCAAAACAATTTGGAAATAACCTTGAGCTACCTCGCCGATGCTGTAAGGAGCCAATACACCGCTCATCGCGTGTTTGACCAATGCCGAAGGCAAAACACCCAATTGTAGCAATAGTTTGGTAAGTTGCGGATATCGAAACATTCGCCGCGCCCCTTTTTGAAAACTAAGCAAATTGGGCATAATTGCCGAAGCCAAGTTTTGGGCAATCAAAACCTCGAGGCCGGCAATTTGGGCATTTTGGCGCAGTTCTTCGATATTCCACCATTTTTCTACGGCAAAGCCGATGCCGTTCAAATGAATAGCCAATTGCAAATCGGCGGTAAGGTTTTCAAAACCCGGGTGCGTAAATACATCAAAAATAATGACCTTGCCTTGAGGTTTCAATACACTAGCTAACTGCTTGAAAATCAGGCTTATATCTCGAGTATAACAAAAACTCTCGATGGCAAAAACCAAATCAAAACGATGCGGCGCAAAATCCATTTTTTGAAAATCACCTTGTCGAAATGTCAAATTTGGCAAACCTTGGGCTTTTTGTTGGGCTTGGCGAATGTGGAGTGCAGTCAAATCCAAACCCACAAATTGATGCTGAGGATTTTGCTTTGCCAAATAAATAGAGTTGAAACCCTGCCCGCAACCGATTTCCATAACTTGCTGATTGTCAGTGTTTTGTATAAAATCTTGAATCAAATTGGCTTGCTCATACAAACCCTCGTAATGATTTTGAGCGCGCTGGGGCAGGTACAATGGAAGGTGCATCGCACCCTCGCGGGAGTGAAATCGCCGATAAAAATAATTGGTGAGTTGATAATAGCGGGTTACTTCTGCCGGAGAAACTCCTTGCTGGAGGGTTTTGGGCAGGTCTAATACTTGCCCTATTTTTTTTAAATCGCTTTGTAAATCCAAGAAAATAATAAAAAAGTGAATAATGACTTATAGATAGAATCTGCCAATGAATTGAGGTTATTTTGGAATACTCAATCAATTTTTTGACAAAATAAGCCCAAATTGACATAAAATAATAGCGGGACTAACAAATTTTTTGATATAATTCTAACTACTCTACCCTACTATTTTTTAACTACCTGATAATCAATGTTTTACGAGTTAATAGCCCCTTTAGGGGCAAAACCTTGGTAGAATTTTAATAACGAGATGGGTTTTTTAGCCCCTTTAGGGGCGACACCTTGAATTGAGAATTAAAGGTTTCGCCCCTAAAGGGGCTAAATTCAGCATATTTCTATTTTTTGTACCAATATATCGCCCCTAAAAGGGCTAAAATAAAAAATATAACTATCTGATTATCAATGACTTATAATTTTAGTAGGGTAGAGTAAGAAATTATTTAATTGCCTGATTTTCAATTAATTATCTTTTTAAAAGTGTCACTTTATTTTGAATCTGTTCCTAAGAGTAATTATATTTTTCAACTTTATTATAAACTATTGATAATCTTTGACTATTGACAAATCAGGATATAACCCAGCCTTTAGGCTGTGCCTCCCACAGCCTAAAGGCTGGGTTACAATATTATTAATGCTTGATAATCAATGAGTTATAAATTTTTATAAAAATAATTTACACTACGCAAATACATTGCGTAGTCTGGTTTTTACTTTGTAAAACAATACAAAACGAAAATTATGAAACGAAGCGAAAAAATAAACAACCAAGATTTGAAAAAAATCGGTTTTTATGAATTGGATTTAATCAAAGCCGCCGGAAAAATTGCCAAACGCCTGATTAATCATAAAACTACCACCAAAGAGGATTTGATGCTTACTTTACAAAATGTATTGGAAAATCCTGATAATTATATCCAAAATGAAATTTTTGGTGAATTAGCCCAAAAAGTCAAGGTTTTGCAATCCAAAAACGATTTGCGCAGGCAACAAGAAGCCGGTTTTGCCCTCAAAACTGAAGAGCCTACCTATCCGATTTATGGCAAAGAAAATATTGAAGCTGGGGCTTTGAAACAGATGGATATTGCGATGAAATTGCCCATCTCAATTGCCGGAGCTTTGATGCCGGACGCTCATCACGGCTATGGCTTGCCGATTGGCGGGGTATTGGCGACCGAAGCCGACAAAATTATTCCTTTTGCCGTAGGAGTGGATATTGCTTGCCGAATGTGTATGTCAATTTTTGCAATAGAAGCCAATTATTTGGAAAAAAATGCCAATAAATTCAAAAATTATTTGTTGCAAAATACGCTTTTTGGAACCGGCAAAGGTTTTGAGAAGCCAATGGCTGATGATTTGTTTGACAAATCGGAATGGAAAGCCACCAAAGTTATCCGCGACCTCAAAACCAAAGCCCAGCAACAAATTGGGACTTCGGGAACGGGTAATCACTTTGTCGAGTGGGGATTTTTAGAACTCTCGAGCGATTCTAGCGACTTAGGCTTGCCGCAAGGGACTTACATCGCCTTGCTTTCTCATTCCGGTTCGCGCGGGTTTGGGGCAAATATTGCCGGACATTATTCCAAATTGGCAATGAGCAAAACCAAACTGCCCGATGTGGCTAAACATTTGGCTTGGCTGGATTTGAATACCGAAGAAGGGCAAGAATACTGGCTTGGAATGAACTTGGCAGGCGACTATGCTTCGGCAAATCACCACCATATTCATAAAAAAATGGCGGCAAGTTTGGGCTTGAACCCAATTAAAATGATTGAAAATCACCATAATTTTGCTTGGAAAGAAAAACTCCAAGACGGCACCGAAGTAATGGTACACCGCAAAGGCGCAACGCCGGCAAATACCGGCGAACTGGGAATTATCCCCGGCTCAATGACCAAGCCCGGCTTTGTGGTAAAAGGCAAAGGCAATTTTGAGGCTATCAATTCAGCTTCGCACGGGGCGGGGCGCGTGATGTCGCGCTCGCAAGCCTTCAAAAACATTACTCAAGCCCAAATGAATCGAATTTTACAAGATGAAGGGGTAATGTTGATTGGCGGTGATTTGGACGAAGCTCCGATGGCTTACAAAGACATTGCCAAAGTAATGACCTTTCAGCAGGATTTGGTAGAGATATTGGGTAAATTTACTCCTAAAATTGTGAGAATGGCTGACCGCGAAAAAATGCCTCATAAAAAAAGCAAAACTAGCGGCGAATTGAATTTTAATGAGTCTTAAGGAATGAATAACGAATAATGTAGAAATGAGTAATTTTGTAATCGCTTGGAAATCAATATTTTAACGTGAATATTTTGAGAAATATTGAAAAAGTACAAAAAATAAATCTTTAAAAAACAATCTAAAATCCCCCCAAGTCGTCATCCTGCGTGGAA
>JALONJ010000142.1 GCA_025455045.1 Microscillaceae bacterium
TTAAGATATAAGAACCGGCATCTAATTGTCCTGAGTAAACGCGCATAAAGCACAAACGACCTACAAAAGGGTCGGTAGCGATTTTGAACGCAAGTGCAGCAAATGGGGCTTTTACTTCGGGTTTTCTTTCTTCTTCTGCACCAGTATCAGGATTAGTTCCCATTACCGGAGGCATATCAAGAGCCGAAGGCAAGTAAGCACAAACTGCGTCAAGCATTGCTTGCACACCTTTGTTTTTGAAAGCTGAACCGCACATTACCGGCGACATTGACATATCAATGACGGCTTTACGAATAGCAGTGCGCATCTCATCTTCGGTGATAGACTCAGGGTGCTCAAAAAATTTCTCTAGCAAGGCATCATCATAGGAGGCTACTGCTTCAATGAGATTTTGCCGCCAATGGTGTACTTCTTCGATCAAATCCTCAGGAATTGGAATCTCTTTATAGGTTTTTCCTTCAGTTTCGGTATCCCAAACAATAGCTTTGTTAGTAATCAAATCCACTACCCCTTTAAATTTATCTTCGGCACCAATAGGTACTTGAATAGGCACTGGATTAGCTCCTAATTTTTCTTTGATTTCTTTAACACAATTGAAAAAATCGGCACCGGCGCGGTCCATTTTGTTTACAAAGCAAATACGAGGTACTTTGTATTTGTCCATTTGCCGCCATACGGTTTCCGATTGAGGTTCTACGCCCGATACTGCATCATATAAAGCCACAGCTCCGTCAAGTACCCGCATTGAACGCTCTACCTCTACGGTAAAGTCCACGTGACCGGGAGTATCAATGATGTTGATTTGATACGTTTGGGTTTCGTCAGTCTTCTCACCCTGCACAGTCGGATAGTTCCAAAAAGTAGTAGTAGCGGCTGAGGTAATCGTAATACCACGCTCTTGCTCTTGTACCATCCAGTCCATTGTAGCCGCGCCATCGTGTACCTCACCAATTTTGTGAGTTTTTCCGGTATAATACAATACACGCTCAGTGGTAGTAGTTTTACCAGCATCGATGTGGGCAGAAATCCCAATATTACGTAAATATTTTAAATCTTTCATTTTTATAAAAAGCTAAGAGGGTTTGGATTGCTCCGCCCCCTTTAATGAGAATGATCTTTTTAGAATCTAAAATGGGAGAATGCTTTGTTGGCATCTGCCATACGATGAGTGTCATCTTTTTTCTTGACGGCGGCACCTTCACCTCTAGAGGCGGCTAAAATTTCGGCGGCTAAACGCTCTTCCATTGATTTTTCGTTGCGGCGACGCGCATACGAAATCAACCATTTGATACCCAGTGAAGTTTTGCGGTCGGGACGTACTTCAGTAGGTACCTGAAAGGTAGCACCCCCTACGCGACGGCTTCTTACCTCTACCGAAGGCATTACATTATTCAATGCCTTTTTCCAAATCTCCAGCCCATTTTCATTGGCTTTTTTCTCTACAATCGCTATGGCTTGATAAAACACGTTGTAAGCCACGTTTTTTTTACCGCGCTCCATCAATTGGTTTACAAATTTTGTAACCAAAATATCGCCGAACTTAGGGTCGGGCAAGTGATAACGCTTAGGTGGTTTTCTTTTTCTCATTGTATTTCAAAAATAACTATTTTTTACCTCCTTTACCTTTGGTTGGGGCGGCGGCTTGTTGTCCCGGTTTAGGGCGTTTTGAGCCATATTTTGAACGGGCTTGTTTGCGACCATTCACTCCGGCGGTATCTAATGCCCCACGAATGATATGGTAACGTACTCCCGGCAAATCTTTTACCCTTCCTCCTCTAATCAACACGATAGAGTGTTCTTGCAAGTTGTGTCCTTCGCCCGGAATGTAGGCGTTTACTTCTTTTTGGTTGGTCAAGCGTACCCTTGCCACTTTCCGCATTGCAGAATTTGGCTTTTTGGGGGTAGTTGTATATACCCTTGTGCAAACGCCGCGGCGTTGTGGGCATTGATCCAACGCGGGAGATTTAGATTTGCTCTTCAAAGCTTCTCTCCCTTTACGTATAAGTTGTTGTATGGTAGGCATTTAAAAAAACAATTTTTAAACGGGGAACCTGACCCCCCTAAAATTTTGGAGTGCAAATTTATAAAAAGCAAATTGGGAAACAAAAAAAATGTGATTATTTTTTTGAAAGCCGGTGAAGTTTGAGGTGATTTCGAGCCAAAATAGGACTTTTAAGAGATAAAAAAGCGAATAAACTTTTTATAGAACCAGTTTTTGTCGGAGACCAATACTTTGTCGATTACTTTGTCGGCATTGTTGGCAAGAGTCTGAATGTCTTGTACTACCTCAAGATAGGCTTTGGTTTCGGGGTCGTTTTTGTTAGTGGTTATATTACTTAAGGTTTCAATTGCTTTGCGTACCGGGTCAAGTTCGCGGCGTTTGCGCTCACGAATAATACACTGAGCTACGTGCCATATATCTTTGTGGGCAGCAAAATACTCTTTGCGGTCGCCGGGTTTGAGTTCTTTATACACCAAGCCCCAGGCTATCAACTCTCGCAGATTCATATTGGCATTGCCTATAGATATTACAAGTTTGTTTTGGATTTCTTCGGAGCTAAGGGCGGTGGGCGAAATCATCAATAGTGCGTGTATTTGCGCCATTGTCCGATTGATACCCCAGTTTGAACCTAGAGTACCCCAAGTTTGAATAAATTGTTCTTTGGCTTCGTCGAGAGTCATTTATTTTTTATAGTAATTTAATGATTGTTGATGAATTGGTCAATGGTTTTATGAAAATATATTTTGATTATTCCCTTTAAATAATTGATTGACAATGAATAACTAAGCATTAGAAAATATTTAATTAACTGATTTTCAATCACTTATATTTTCAGAAGAGGTACTTTAAATACAACTATTCAAATTTATTTTCGCGCAAAGACGCTAAGGCGCAAAGTACTGACCGTGTCCGCCTTTGGAGGATAATCAATTACTTATGTAGATTAGGAAATTGCTCATAAAATATATCAAATTGAGTTAATCACTTGATTTACAGACATTTAACTTAGAATCAAAAACTCCATAAACTATTGTATATTCTCAAAACTTTCAAGATTTTCGGTAATTTATGAATTTTTTACAAAAATAATTAAGACTTCACAAGATTTAAAATCTTTGAGAAGTCTTTGGCTTATTGTTGCGTTAATCCATTGATTATAACAATAGTTTGGACAGTTTCTGGTTTCTAGTTTCTAGTTATTTGCTAAGTAATTGATTATTAGCTAGTTATAAAAAATATTTGAAATAATTATAACTAGCTGGCCGTGTCCGCCTTTGGAGGATAATCAAGCACTTAAAAAAAATATCCGAAGTATTGTTATAAATCACTTACCTTAAAAAGCAAATTTGGTGGGGCGGCTGTCAAAGTAGTTTTTGCGGGCGCGATAGTCTTGCCAAGTAAGCATTAAATACGCGTAGGCAATTATTTGTGGAAAAATAAATAAATAAATATAGCCAAACCACCCAAAATCATATTGACTGATCGCCCCCAGCCATAAGGAAAATAAAAATCCGAGCGAGCCAAAAAAATGCAAATGCCGGTATTGGGTAATGTCGGTAGCAAATGGTTTACTCAATAAATGAACCGGCGCACTCAACAAAAATTGATATACTCCCACAAAAAACATCAGGTAAAGTGTAAAAAACCAGAAACTAGAGGAGAAAAAACCAGCAATAATCAACAATGAGTTCAACCCTAACATAAACGCTTGCACGGTCAGGTCGATGGGAAGGAAGCCATAATACGATTTCATAGTATTTGATTAATTAAATTTGACCAAAATTACAGTTTGTTTTGATTATTTTTACGTATCAAAAGTATTTAATGTTTTGGAATTTTCAAAAAATTCTGAAAGTTTATTTTTATAAAATTTATCCAGTTTAGTTGGCGACTGATTATAAAACTTATAACTAATTCATTATCAAAAGATTAGCTAATAATTTATTATTTAACTCAAACAATCTCTGTTAAAGATTGCCGGTTGGTTCGTTTTTTTATCTTTGCCTGGAGCTAATGCTTTATTTCAAATCATCGATTTTGATAATTACCTCCTAAAAGTATTGTAGTATTGAATTCCTGATATTTGTTTTGTAATTATTTAAAGACGAAAGTAACCAATTTTTTATTAAGCAATTGATAACCATTGTATTACCCTAACAGATTTTATCATTATTCCATTATTTTGTAATCGGATAATCCATCTTTGGTAAAACACGCCCGTCTTCACGAATGTATATTTGGGGTATTGGCTTTGGAAAGTGGGGAGGTTGACTCGAGATTGTAATCTCTATAAACAAATAAACCTCTAAATTGCTTTAAATCAGCTTTTTAGAGGCTTATTTTGGCTTTTTACCAATTTTTACGAAATTCTAGGTTTATTCTAAGCCTAAACTCATTTGTGCAGGCAGGCTAAACAGCCTGCGTTACAATTTTCCTGAAAAGCGGTGAGTATTCCTTATTTTTTTAAATATAACTCGAATCTTTATTTCTTTTTAGCTTGGTTATTATTATTATTATTGTTGTTATTATTTTTATTATTTTGGTTATTTTGATTGTTATTGGGTTTGTTCTGAGGTTTTTGGTTTTGTCCTTGATTTTGTTTTTGCCCCTGATTTTGCCCTTGGGTCTGATTTTGTTTTTGCCCTTGATTGGGTTTGGGTTTGTTTTTTTGATTTTGATTTTGGTTTACATTCGGTTTGGGTTGTGGTTTTTGGCTTTGATTGGGCTTTTGCGCTTGATTTTGATTATTTTTTTGAGTTTGCACCTGATTTTGTTTTTGCCCTTGATTTTGATTGTTTTTTTGATTCTTTTTATTGTCGGATTTTCTCGATTTTTTAGAGCTTTCGTTTACGCGGTCAAGGATTGATGATTTGATAGGCGTGAGCGTTTTTACTTCTATTTCATCTTCCAACAAAGTAGCTGGAGCGATGCCTTTTTCGTTCAGTGCCATTACCTCAAAAACTCGTTTGACCGTTACAGGATGCCAGATTGTTTCTTCATTGTACCCAAACCACATTAGTTTTTTGAAAATATCGGTTTTGTAAAGATGTGCCGTCCCTTTTTGGGTATTCAAAGGTTTTTCCAAATTGGGTATATCTTTGAGCGCGTCCATATAGGTTTCCAATTCATAATTGAGGCAACATTTTAAACGCCCACATTGCCCTGATAATTTGCTGGGATTCAAAGACAGGTTTTGATAGCGTGCCGCCGAGGTCGATACACTTTTGAAATCGGTAAGCCAAGTCGAACAACACAACTCACGCCCACACGAGCCAATACCGCCCAAACGTCCGGCTTCTTGGCGCAGGCTGATTTGCTTCATCTCTACCCTGATTTTGAACTCTGCCGCCAGCAATTTTATCAACTCTCGAAAGTCCACGCGGTCATCGGCGGAGTAGTAAAAAGTAGCTTTGGTATTATCGGCTTGAAACTCTACGTCTGAAAGTTTCATTTTGACCCCTTGTTCTTGCACAATTTGTCGGGTGCGAAACAAGGTGGGCAAATTACGCGCTTGGGCTTGCTCGTATTTCTCGAGGTCTTTGAGAGTAGCGGTTCGCAAAATATTTTTAATATCATCACTTTCTTTGACCTTCTTTTTGAGCATTTGCAGGCGCACCAATTCACCTTGTAAGGTAATATGCCCCAAATCAAAGCCCGATTGTGCTTCAATAATCACCGCTTCGCCGGTGGTAAGGTCGAGGTAATTGGCATTGCGAAAAAACTCTTTGCGCCCATTGCGAAAACGCACTTCTACAATGTTGTATTTTTCAACTACGGGCAAGTCGAGATTGCTCAACCAATCAAAAACATTCATTTTGTTGCAACCACAAGCTCCGCCACTGCCGCATCCGGCTACTTTGGTAGTACCATCGGTTGATTTATTGCTAGTTCCGCAACTTCCACTGGAACAGGTTGTACAAGCCATATTTTTAAAATTTTTTCCAACAAACATTAGCGATACTTTGCCAGTGTTTGGGCGTTTTACATTTATGTTAGATAGCGGTTTGTCAAGGAATTATAGGTGATTTATCGAGATAAAACAATGATTTAGGCGTTTTTTTGGTTCAATAAAATCAAATTTTTTGTGCAATCACTGCCAAACATTTTTTAAAAGTAAAGCATTATTTCTGTAAATCAAAACCAATATCGCGCCGATAATACTTTTTGTCAAATTGAATTGCCTCGGCGGCTTGTTGCGACTTTTGCAAAGCTTCGGTCAAGTTGTTGCCCAAAGCTGTGAGGGCAATTACTCGCCCACCAGAGGTAACTACCTGATTATCAGTATTTAAACTTGTGCCGGCGTGAAAAGGAATGACCTCTTGCAAGTTTTCAAAACCACTCATCGGCTTGTTTTTCTCATAGTCTTCGGGGTAGCCACCCGAGACCAGCATAATGGTAGTAGCCGTTTGAGGGCTGATTTTTAATTCAAAATCTTGCAATTTGCGGGCGGCGGTAGCGGCAAACAAAGCCACCAAGTCCGATTCAATTCTTGGAATGACCACTTCGGTTTCGGGGTCGCCCATTCGTGCATTGTATTCAATCACCCAAGGCTCGCCCGCTACATTTATCAAACCAAAAAATATAAAACCTTGATAATCAATGCCTTCCGATTTTAAACCTTGCATTGTCGGTTGAATAATTTGGCTTTCAACTTTTTGTAAGAAAGTCGAGTCGGCAAAAGGCACGGGCGATACTGCGCCCATTCCGCCGGTATTCAAACCCGTATCGCCCTCACCAATGCGCTTATAATCTTTGGCCTCGGGCAGTATTTGGTAGTTTTCGCCATCGGTAAGTACAAAAACCGACAGCTCGATACCCGACAAAAATTCTTCAATCACTACTTTGGCACCAGCTTGCCCAAATTTTTGGGCAACAATCATTTCTTGCAAAATGGCTTGAGCCTCGGCGTAGTCATTGAGAATCACTACTCCTTTGCCCGCCGCCAGTCCATCGGCTTTGAGGACAATTGGCAAAGAATGTTGAGCTATGTAAGCTTGAGCTTCGGCAAGGCTGTTGTGGTCAAAAGTCCGATAAGCTGCCGTAGGAATCCCATATTTTTGCATAAACTGCTTGGCAAAATCTTTACTACCCTCCAAAGTTGCGCCTTGCGCACTCGGACCAATGAAGCCAATATGTTGCAAAGTGGCTTGAGTTTTGAAATAATCACGGATACCCTTGACCAAAGGTTCTTCGGGACCTACCACCAGCAAATCAATGCCTTTGGCAAGACAAAACTCCCCGACTTTAGTAAAATCATTCGGATTAATGGCTACATTTTCGGCGACTTGCGCAGTACCCGCGTTGCCGGGCATTACATACAGACACTCACACAGGGGGCTTTGTGCCATTTTCCAAGCTAGGGCGTGTTCGCGTCCGCCCGCACCTAAGAGTAATATATTCATTGGATTGATTTCGATATTTTTGCCCAAAATTAGGCGGAGAAAATGACAATTGAAAACTCTACAGTCTTTAAAATTTGTGAGCGACTTCTGGTTTCTAGGTTCGAGTTACACACTAAGTAATGTGTTAATTTTAAAATGTACTGAAAGCAAACCCGCAAAACTTTTGAATAATTGTTTTGTCAAAATTGCTTGATTTTATAGCTAAAATTCTTACATTTGTTTACAACTATGCCACTCATCAAAATCTCAATATATGAAAGCCTCCGAAGCCCAAAAAGAAAAACACAATCAGCAACAAACGCCCAAAAATCAAGAAAATCAAAATCAATTGGAAAAAGAGAGCCTTGAAGCCAACCCTTTTTTGGGAGAAGCCAACGCCACCCTCCAAAAAAAAACTAAAAATGCTAACCCTTTTTTGAGCAATCAAAACAAACCCGCCAATCCTTTTTTGAGTGATACTATGCAAAAAAAAGATAGCGAAGAACTTGATAATCAGGATTTTAGCCAAAATTCAGCTACGCTTACCTCACGCCAAAATCTCGCCAATCAAAGCCGCCATTCCGACTCGCCCACCGAGGGAGTATTGCAACGCGAAACCCGCAAAGTAACCCTACCCGAAAAACTCGGACCTACGCAACAAGGACCTATTGCCCAAAAAGGCAGAGGTGATGCTCACGAGTTTTCGCCCAATGATGTAAACCAAGGCTCGATTGGCGATTGCTATTTTTTGGCTTCTTTGATTGGAGTTGCCAATACCAATCCCGATGCGATTAAAAATGCTATCAAAGACAACAAAGATGGCACTTATACGGTCAAACTCTATTCGGTAGTAACCGACGACAAACAAAAAAAATCTTTTATCCCTACCAATGTCATTCTCTACCCCACGTTTCCTATTTCGGTAGATGCCAGCGATACTGCCAATGCCGATGCTAGTGCCAACCCTGCCCACGCCCACGGTGGCGACAAAGATGCCAAAGGCAATACCGAGCTTTGGGTGCGCCTCGTTGAGAAAGCCTACGCCCTTTTGATGGGCAGTTATAAAAAAATTGGGAGTGGTGGTTTTGGGGCTGATGCCCTTGAAGTGCTTACCGGCAAGCCTTACAAAGAAGTGGTGTTGGGCAAAAGTTATAAATCTCGAATTATTGCGATGTACAAAAATAAACAGCCAATAGAGGTCGGAACTACTACTACTATGATTAATGCCCTGACCGGCGACCTCAAAAAATTTGCGATGGAAAACAGTATTGTGGGCGGACACGCCTACGCCGTAATGTATGCCGATAATGACAAAATAAGAGTGCGCAACCCTTGGGGAAAAAATGCCCGAAATGCCGAACCTGTAATGAGCTGGGATCAATTCCGAGCTTTGTTTAATCAATACTCTGATGCGCAATAAATCTTTGTAATAGATTTTAATTAAGTATATAAATCATTGGTAATCAATTATTTATTAAAAAAATGCGCTATTTTTTTTATTTATTTATCCACCTAAGTACCGGTTTATTTTTACAATGTACCCAAACCCAACAAAAGAATATGGAACATCAAATCGTGGAGCAACCCGATAATTCAAACCAGCCCGACTCTGCCCAAACCGATTACGATTTTGTAGTAGCCGAAGCCGCCGTAGGCAATATCAAAGGGGTTAATTTTACGGTAGCCGGCATCGACGAAGCCGAAGTTGATGGCAAAAAACAACTTAGTACCTATCTCGACATCGAGAAATCGCGCTTTGAAGAAATTTATGCAGGCAAAGTAGTAGAGCTAAACCCCCAAGTAAAAGTGCTGATTGTGAAGCTAGAAGGTGGCGACCAAGCCCAAGGCAGTGGCAAGGTTTATTTTAAATTGCTGGATTGAAGAATTGAGGAGTGGGGAGCGAAGGCAAATACTTGGAAATGCCTGAACTAATTTAATCTGCACAAATCTTATAAGGTTTTGAAAACCTTATAAGATTTAATTAATTGATTATCAACAAGTTACATTTAACTCGGAATAATACAAACTAAATATACTCAAACACCTAAGCAATTTATTTTTAATTTTGTGGCAAAAAAACTAAATGCAAGATTTGAAAAAACTCCTTCAACTGATTGAAATTGAAAAACAAGAAGCCCTTCGGCAATACCAAAATCAGATTGTAATGACCCCGCTCAGTGAACGCAAAAAAAAAGGACTGAGCTGGTATCCTATCCAAGTCAATCACGCTGAAATTGGGGCTGGCGAAAATTTTTACCTCAGCATCGAGCGCAAAACCCAACTCGACCAAAACTCGGCTTTTCAGGTCGGTGATTCAGTTTCTTTGTTTCATAATTCGGAACAAAAAGCCAAAAATCCGGCAATTCCGGGCGTGATTACTGCCCTGTGGCGCAATGCTATGCGGGTATCTTTCAATATTGAAGAACTCCCCGAGTGGATCGATTATGGCAACTTAGGCATCGATTTTTTGCTCGATACAGCTTCTTTTCAAGAAATGGAAACCGCAGTAAATCAAGTAATTAAAGCCGAAAACACCCGCCTAGCTCAACTGCGCGAAATCTTGACCGGCAAACAAAAAGCTGATTTTCGCCCCGAAAACGAAATTCCGACTTATTACGAAATAGCCACCCTCAATACTTCGCAAAATGCGGCGATTCGCAATGTACTAGCGGCAAAAGACATCGCCATTATCCACGGTCCGCCCGGTACAGGCAAAACCACCACAATGGTTGAGGCTATCAAACTCACGTTACAAACCGAAAAACAGGTATTGGTTACTGCCCCCAGCAATACCGCCGTGGACTTATTGAGCGAAAGACTGGTCAAAAAAGGGGTGAAAGTATTGCGAATCGGCAATCCGGCGCGCATTGATGAAGAGTTGATGAGTTTGAGTTTAGAAGCGCAAATTGCCCAACACCCTGATTATAAGCACCTTAAGAGTCTGCGCCGCCAAGCCGAGGAGTTTCGCAAAATGGCCAGCAAGTACAAACGCCACTTCGGACCCGCCGAGCGCGAACAACGCAAACTGCTCTATGCCGAAGCCACCCAACGCCTCAATGAAGCTACAATTTTGGAAAAATACATCGTGGAATCTTTGCTCAATCAAGCCCAAGTCATTACAGCTACCTTGGTAGGTTCGGTCAATAAATACATTCGTTTTCGCAAATTTAGTACGGTATTTATCGACGAAGCCGCCCAAGCCCTAGAACCGGCTTGTTGGATTCCGATTGCCAAAGCCGAGCGCGTGGTGATGGCGGGAGACCATTGTCAATTGCCACCGACTATCAAATCTTATGAAGCCGCCCAAGCCGGACTTTCGCAAACTTTGTTCGAAAAAATCATTCAAAATCAAGCCGCCGATGTGATGCTCAAAACCCAATATCGGATGAATGAATTGATTATGAATTTTTCCAACCAACAATTTTACCACAACCAATTGCAAGCCGCCGAATCAGTCAAAAATCACACACTTTTCAATCCTCCTCCTTCGGGGGAGTTAGAGGGGGCTTTGGCTTTCGAGTTTATTGACACCGCCGGTTGTGGTTTTGAAGAAAAAATGAATACCGAAACCCAAAGCCGTTATAATCCCGAAGAAGCCGAATTATTGATTAAGCATTTGAGCCGCTTGTTGCACTATTTGCGCGATGTAGAGCCTTCGGTTTTGGCAAATAACTTTTCGGTAGGGGTTATTTCCCCCTACTCTGCTCAAGTGAGTCATTTGCAAGAGTTTCTTTTGCAACACCCTGATATTGAGGAGTTTAAGTCATTCATCAACATCAATTCGATTGATGGTTTTCAAGGGCAAGAGCGCGAAGTGATTTATATTTCGCTGGTCAGAAGCAACGACAAAGGGCAAATTGGCTTCCTAAGCGATACTCGCCGGATGAATGTTGCCCTCACGCGGGCGCGCAAAAAACTGGTAGTCATCGGCGATAGTGCTACTCTAGGGCAAAACCCTTTCTATTTGAGCTTTTTGGACTATGTCGAGCAAATAGGAGCTTACAAAAGTGCTTGGGAACTTCAAGGTTGAGCATATCACTCGATAGTCAAATCAAAAACCGAATTATAGATTTAAAAAATAAGAAATATCTGAGGTGGTTGGTGAGGCATCGAAGCATCCACAAAGAATCATTTTGATTGTAAATCAAGCAATTAAGTAATAAATAGCCACAAGTTGGTTAAAATATAAGAAAAATACAATTGATAAACAAACTTGTAGCTTCGGCTTTAGCCAAAGTTATATTATTGGTAATCAATACTTTATATACTTTTTATTTTCTTCGGCTAAAGCCGAAGCTACTTTTATCATTGCAGATAATCATATATGGGCAATTGTTTAGCCTTTTTCAAGAAAATAACAAATTTGAGGATTACAATTACTTAGGAACAAGAAAAAAACAAGACATACAATATTTTTTGGTAACATAATTGACGTACCTCGCCACTGGTGGATTTTCAGGCAATTACAAAATTATTCATTTTACATAATTCACTATTCATTCCTTAATACATCTTTTTTAAATATTTTTCCAACACATACAAAAAATGTTCTTGATCCATATAGCCGGTTTCACGACCAATGAGCTTGCCTTCAGCATTAAAAAATAAGACAGTAGGATAGGATTTTACTTTATATTTTTCGGCTACTTCTACGCCCTCGCCGCGTTCGGCATCTATTTTATAAGCCAGATAATACATTTTACTGATTTTGCCTACTTCGGAATCGGTAAATGTAAGTTTGCTCATCATTTTGCAAGGCTGACACCAAGTTGTAAACACATCTACAAAAAAAGGTTTTTTGCGGGCTTTGGCATCAGCCAGCAATTCGCTCCAAGTCCCTTCAAAAAACTGTACGCCTTGATTGGTTTTTGTGGACTCAGTTTGGGCATAAATTACCGAATAGCCTAAGCAAAAAATAAGTAGAATTGTAAAAGTGTGTTTCATAATTTTATCATCAAAAGAAATAAAAGCGTATCAACAAAATACATAATCATTTTATAATCAATGAGTTATGCAAAAAATCATTCAAGCAATTTAGTCAAAATTGACAAGAACCTATTTTCTGATAAACGTAATTTCTGTAAATGAGTTGTATGGGTTTATGAGGCTTTGACTAAAAGTATTTTTGCTTAATACTACTATACAAAATATGTTTTCACGCAAAGACGCTAAGACGCAAAATGTTGATTATCAATGATTTATATTTATCGATTTGAAATTTGTACAGTACAAAGACGCTAAGACGCAAAATGTTGATTATCAATGATTTATATTTATCGATTTGAAATTTGTACAGTAGTATTTTTTTGCTTGTTGGATAATTTGTAACTAATTGATTATCAATATATTAGCAAATAAACAGATTTATTCATTGCAACAAATCTTTCAATATTGAAATCTCTAAAGTTGGGGATATTTTTTCGTACAAAATTTTATACACCGCTTTGGTAATGGGCATACTGATTTGCAAGTTTTTATTGATTTCATAGATACATTTGACCGCATAGTAGCCTTCAGCAATCATATTCATCTCCATTTGTGCCGATTGAACGGTATAACCTCTGCCAATCATATTGCCAAACATTCGATTGCGGCTAAATTGTGAGTAAGCCGTAACCAACAAATCGCCCAAATATACCGAATGGCTCAGGTCGCGCCCTTCCAAAGGGTAAATTTTATGCACAAATCGCCGGATTTCTTGCATAGCACTCGATACCAATACCGCCTGAAAGTTGTCGCCATAGTTCAATCCGTGGCAAATACCACAAGCCAAGGCGATGATATTTTTCATCACGGCACTGTATTCAATGCCATATACATCGGTACTGATGAGGGTTTTGATGTATCGACAATGGAGCAAGGGCGCAAATTTTTCGGCAACTTCGCGGCGCGTAGCGGCTATGGTGAGGTAGGATTGTTTCTCAAGGGCTACTTCTTCGGCGTGGCAAGGTCCGGCAATGACCGCCAAATTTTCGTAAGGAATCGCCCATTGTTGGGCGAGTAATTCGGTTACTAACAAATTGTCGTTGGGAATAATGCCTTTGACCGCCGAAATCACGATTTTATCGGCTATATCTGCCGAATTTAAGCTCTTTAAGGCATCTTTGACAAATGCCGCCGGAACTACAATGATTACATATTCTACATCTTTGAGAGCTTTTTTTAAATCGGTAAAAGTTTTTACCTTGCGCTTGTTGATTTGGACTCCCGACAAATAATCGGGATTGTGGCGATATTTTTGGATATGTTGGGCGGCGGTTTTGTCGCGCAACCACCAATGAATATTTACCTCGTTTTCGGACAAAATTTTGACCAATGCGGTAGCCCAACTCCCGCCCCCAATCACTGCAATAGAAGCAACCGAAGAAGATTGGGTGTGGTTGCGCCGCCGCAAACGCAAATTGGGAAGTAGTTTTGCCACTTAATAAAAACAGTTTAATTCAAGATTCAAAAATTGAGACTCAAAATTCATTTTTCCCTTCGGGGGTGGGGCTTTTACAAGATATTCAATCGCTCAATGAATTGATTGCGATAAGAACGACCGATTGGAATACTCTTGTTGTTTACCACTACATTGATGTCTTGAACTGATTCCAGATGGTCGAGATTGACAATGTAAGAGCGATGAATACGGGTAAAACTTTTGAAACTCTCGAGCTTTTCTTCAATGCCTTTCATAGTAGAATGAACAATGTATCGGTTTTTATCCGTATGAATCAAAATATAATCCGACAAAGCCTCGATATAGAGAATATCCTTGGGCGAAATTTTGACAATTTTATGATTGACTCTGACAAATAAATAATTGCTGTCCACCGGCACGTCCATTTCTTCGGTTACTTTTTTGAGGACTTTGGCAGTTGCTTTCAAAAATCGGGCATAGTTGATGGGCTTGACCAAATAGTCACTTACATCATACTCGAAGGCTTCGACGGCATATTTTTCGCGGCTAGTGGTCAAAATCACATTTTTGGTGCGGTCGTCCAGCGTTTGCAAAAGTTCCATACCAGTCATTTCGGGCATCTCAACATCCAAAAAAATAATATCAAGGTCAGGGTCTTTTTTCAGAAGATTGTGGGCTTCAACGGCACTTTCACAAGAAAACTGTAACTCTAGATAATCAGTCTTTTTGATAAAATGGGTAATGATACTGCGTGACACTTCGTCGTCATCTACGACCATACAAGTCAGTTTGATTGTGTTATTTGATTTCATAAATCCGCAATAGGTTTTTTGTGATTCTTTTTTTCCAAAGGCTGTTTTATAGTAATGAATAGTGAATAATGTAGAATGAATAGTTTAAGCCGTTGCTTGTGTTCCCACAAGCAACGATTAACTCATTACTTACTCAAACTCATTATTTTTTGCACATATTTGCCCAAAATATCAAATTCAAGATTGACCCGACTGCCTACTTTGATTTGCGAAAAATTGGTATGCTCGTAGGTGTAGGGAATGATAGCTACCGAAAATCCATCGATTTGCGAATTGACGACTGTAAGGCTTACACCATTGACACAAATTGAGCCTTTCTCCACCGTTATATTGCCAACCTGCGAGTCATATTCAAACGTAAATCGCCAACTACCGCCTTCGTCTATGACCGAAGTACAAAGGGCTACTTGGTCCACGTGTCCTTGCACAATATGCCCGTCTATGCGCCCATTCATAAGCATACTCCGTTCCAAATTTACCTTATTGCCCACTTGCCAATCGCCCAAATTGGTTTTTTGCAACGTTTCGTCAATCGCCGTTACGGTATAAGTATCTTCATTTACCGAAGTTACGGTCAGGCACACCCCGTTGTGGGCTAGGCTTTGGTCAATTTTTAGCTCTGAACTTATGGGGCTACGCAATCGGAAATGAAAATTAGTGCCTTCGGTTTCAATGGCTACAATTTCGGCAAGGGCTTCGATAATTCCGGTAAACATTTTTTTTAATGATTATTCAATGATTTGGTAGCTCAATTGCCTGTACGTGCAATTTTATAAAGCTAATTTTTTTTCAAGAAAAATATAAAAGGCAAAATTAGCTATATTTATTGAAAACCCGATTTTTTCTTTTTTACTTGTTTTTATAAAATCTAATGACGCACTAAGTTCCAATTGTGCCTCGATTGGTTTACTTTTGCAAATGTTTGATTTTTTTTCAAAGATTAAATTTATAAATCATTGATTATCAGTCAATTGTATTTATTTTTCAAAATGAATCTTTAAGCCCCCACATTAAACGCCAAACGAAAAAACACAATGTTATCAATTTACAATCTTTCTTTTTATTTCGGCAGTCGAGTGATTTATGAAAATGCCAATTTGCACATTCGCCCCAAAGACCGTATTGGCTTGATTGGACCCAACGGAACGGGTAAATCGACCCTTTTGCGCCTCATTGTGGGCGAATACAAAGCCGACAAAGGCGAAATATCCAGAGCCAAAGATTGTACGATTGGTTTTTTGAATCAAGATTTGTTATCGTATCAATCGCAACACAGCATTTTGCACGTGGCAATGGAGGCTTTTGCCGAAGCCAATGAATTAAAAGACAAAATTGACCATATTCTTCATCGCCTCGAGACCGAATATTCGGACGAATTGATTGAGCAATTGACTGATTTTCAGGCACGTTATGAAACTTTGGACGGCTATAGCTTGCAATCCAAAGCCGAAGAAATTTTGGAAGGTTTGGGTTTTCGAACCGAAGACTTGGGGCGACCTTTGAAAGAGTTTTCGGGAGGCTGGCGAATGCGTGTGATGTTGGCAAAGCTGCTTTTGCAAAAACCCGCCCTATTGCTGCTTGATGAGCCGACCAACCACTTGGATTTGCCTTCTATCCAATGGATTGAAAATTATTTACAAACTTACGAAGGGGCTATTGTGGTGGTTTCGCACGATAGATATTTTATTGACAGCATTGCCAATGTGATTGTCGAAGTTTCGGGTGGGCAATTGGTTTATTATGCGGGCAATTATGAATTTTATTTGGAAGAAAAAACCTTGCGCCAAGAAATTCAAAAATCGGCTTTTGAAAATCAACAACAAAAAATCAAACAAACCGAGCGATTTATTGAGCGATTTCGTGCCAAAGCCACCAAAGCCCGCCAAGTACAATCGCGTATCAAAGCCCTCGAGCGAATGGAATTGTTAGATGATGTAATAGACGAAACTGCCAAAGTGAATTTTAGATTCAATTTTAGCCAGCAAACCGGCAAAATTGTAATGGATTTGAAAAACATCGGCAAAAAATACGATACCTTGACTATTCTGGCGCATACCTACGCGCAAATCGAGAAAGGCGATAAAATCGCCCTCATTGGGGCAAATGGCAAAGGCAAATCCACCCTTTTGCGGATTATTGACGGTAGCGAACCCATCGAGGGCGAGCGACAATTGGGCTACAATGTCAAAATGGCTTTTTATGCTCAACATCAATTGGAATCATTGCATATCGACAATACATTGCTTGAAGAACTCAAACAAGCCGGTACGCAAAAAACCGAAACCGAACTGCGCAATATTTTGGGTTGTTTTTTGTTTGCCGGAGAGGAGGTTTTCAAAAAAATCAAGGTTTTGTCGGGCGGCGAAAAATCGCGGGTTGCTTTGGCTAAAGTACTGATTTCGCACGCCAATTTTTTGCTCTTAGATGAGCCAACCAACCACTTGGATATTCAATCGGTCAATATTTTGATTCAAGCCCTGCAACAATACGAGGGTAGCTATGTGGTGGTATCGCACGATAGATTTTTTATTGCCGAAATTGCCAACAAAATTTGGTATATCGAGAATCAACAAATCAAAGAATACCCCGGCACGTATGAAGAATACGAATATTGGCGCAGCCAACAAGTGCCGGAAAAAAAAAGTCTAGTTGAAGAAAAGAAAAAGCCCCTTGAAACCACTACCAAAACCGAAGAATCGGCGGAGGTGAAAGCCCACAAAAAAAACCTTAAAGAATTGCAGCGAAGTGTGGAGGCAATAGAAAATGAAATAAGCAATTGGGAAAAAAAGAAAAAAAACCTCGAGCAAGAGTTGGCAAAGCCCGAAATTTATGAAAATGCCACCAAACTTGCCCAAACCCAAGCCGAATACGTGCAACTAAATACCCAGCTTGATGCCAAACAAACCGACTGGGAAAGCCTCGTTTTGCAAATGGAAGATTTGGAGAAGTTGATAGCTAAGGAATGAATAATGTAGCGTGAATAATTTTTTAGTTACTTGAAAATCAAGATTTTATCAAAAAATATTGTACGCATTATTACGAAATAAAGTAAACTTTTTAAAAACAATACTTCGGACATTTTTTATAAGTAATTGATTATCAGCTAGTTATGTTGTTTTGCATATTTTATGTAAAAGCTGATTATCAGATACTTAGCAAATAACTCGGAACTAGAAACTGTCCAAACTATTGTAAAAACGTAATCAATTGAAAATTAGACAACTAAATAATTCCTAATTCCCAATTATTAACTCCTAATTCCCTTGCTATTTTCAGCCTTGGATCAAAAGGTGTTAGTTTGCCCAAACACTAAATTTCTGTTAATTCCTAAGCCAATACTTTCAAATCGTAGCCGAATTTTCTAATTTTATTCCAAAAATTGACTCAGTAGTTCTAGTAGTTATCATTCTATTAGATAAGTACTTGATAATCAATAAGTTATTTAATGTATAAAGCCCCAACAATCTTATTTAAAATTATGCAATATTACGATTCCATCATAGAAACCATCGGCAATACCCCGCTTATCAAACTCAACAAGGTATGCAAGGGTATCAAAGGTACTATTTTAGCCAAAGTAGAATATTTCAACCCGGGCAACTCGGTCAAAGACCGTATGGCTATCAAAATGGTTGAAGATGCCGAAAAAGCCGGTATTCTCAAACCCGGCGGTACTATCATTGAGGGTACTTCGGGCAATACCGGTATGGGCTTGGCACTTGCCGCCGTTGCCAAAGGTTATAAATGTATATTTACAATGGCTGACAAGCAATCTAAAGAAAAAATGGACATTTTGCGTGCCGTGGGTGCCGAGGTCATCGTTTGCCCGACCAATGTTGCCCCTGATGACCCTCGCTCGTATTATTCGGTAGCGCGCAAACTCAACCGCGAAATTCCCAATTCATTTTATCCGAATCAATACGACAACTTATCCAATCGAGAAGCCCACTACGAAACCACCGGACCCGAAATTTGGCAACAAACCGAAGGCAAAATCACCCACTTTGTATCTACGGTCGGTACTGGCGGTACAATGTGCGGAACGGCTCGCTACCTCAAAGAACAAAACGCAAAAGTTGTTTCGGTGGGCATCGATACGTATGGTTCAGTTTTCAAAAAATATAAAGAAACCGGTATTTTTGATGAGGGCGAAATCTACCCTTACCTTACCGAAGGTTTTGGTGAAGATATTTTGCCTGCCAATGTCGATTTCGACTTGATTGATTTGTTTATCAAAGTTACCGACAAAGACGCGGCAGTGATGGCACGCCGTCTGGCGCGTGAGGAGGGCATTTTTGCCGGTTGGTCTTGTGGTTCGGCAGTCTTTGGAGCTTTGGAATACGCCCGCCAAAACTTAAAAGAAGATGATGTAATGGTCATTATTTTGCCCGACCACGGCACGCGCTACTTGGGCAAAATCTACAACGATATTTGGATGAAAGACCACGGCTACCTCGAAGCCCGCAACTTTGCCACCGCCCGCGACATTATCAAGTTCCGCAATGGGCGCGATGTGATTGTCTCCATTGACAAAGGAGCGAAAGTGAGTGAAGCCATTCGGGTCATTACCAAAGAAGGTATCTCGCAATTGCCTGTAACCGATGGCGAGCATATTGTAGGAAGCCTTACCGACTCCAAAATCTTAGCCCAAATGATTGAGCAGCCCGATATCAAAGACCAAGCCGTAGAAGCCGTGATGGGTAAGCCTTTCAAATTTGTAGCAATGGACAATACCTTAGACGTACTTTCATCGTTGATTGATAAAGACAACAAAGCTCTCTTGGTGCGGGATGATTTGAACAAAGTGCATATTATCACCCAAGCCGATTTGCTTTCGGCAATGGCAAATTAGAAATTATGTAACTGTTTGATTATCAGTCAATTGCATTTTTAATATGGTTCTTCACCACTTTTCAGGAGTGAAAATCTTTTTTCTGAAATTTATCAATTTCAGTGATTCTGAGCATTAATGAACCAAGCGATAGCTTGGTGA
>JALONJ010000589.1 GCA_025455045.1 Microscillaceae bacterium
GGCTCTATCGTTAATTTGGTTAATTCATAGTAATTTTTCAAGATCATTTAAACCCTAAGGGTTTTAAAAACCCTTAGGGTTTGGCCTCAATCCCCAAATCAACGATTGAACCCAATTAATTAACTGATTTAACACTCCCTAAACCATTTTTTCTAATGGATTTGCTCCCGGGATTGCCTTTATAACGAATACTTCCCATACCATTGAGTTCGGCGGTGAGTTCTTTGGTAACATTCACATCTACATTGCCTACGCCATTTAGCTCCACTTCAGCCGCGCGACTTACCAAATCAAAAGCCTCTACATTGCCCGCGCCACTCAAGATTATTTCTTGATAATCGGCTTTGCCTGAAACTTCCATATTACCCGCCCCCGAAGATTTGAGCTTGAGCGTTTGCGTATTGATTTTTAAATCCATATTACCGGCTCCGCTAAAATCAACCAAAAAATCATTGGCTTGAATGGGGCTTTCGCTGGTCAGATTGATAGCTCCATTAGACGAAATAGCCGTCAGTTGGCGAAATGTGAGATAGATTTTTAGCTTGAGATTGCGATAACTTGTGTGTTTTTTGAGGCTGATGTATAAAGTTTGGTTTCGCACTTCGGTATAGATATGGCTGAGAGGAATGTTTTGCGCTTCAATCTTTGCCGATTCGGTTTTGCCTTGTATCAAGATTATTTCGGCAGCGCCTTGCAAATCTAAGCGATTAAATCCCGTGAGATTGCGGGTTTCGCTGTCTTGAGCTTGAGCTAAATAGCTGATAATCAAGATGATACTGAATAAAAACGATTTTAAAAATAAATTTTTCATAGTTATAATATTTGATGATTTAATAAAAAACAGACACATCTCAACCGCCAAAGGTTGCACGATTGGCGCAAGATTTATCTGATGATGAAGACGCGCGACTTGCCAAAACATTACAAAAGAAATGAAGTTTTTTTGTTATCAATAGTTTGGACAGTTTCTAAGCCCCTTGCTCCGCCAGAGGCGGAGATTTAGTTCCGAGTCATTTACTAAGTATCTGACTGCGCCTCGCCTCCGGCGAATAATGAGGTAGTTACACAAAAACACTTGAATTAGTATAACCTATTGACCGTATTCGCCTTTAGAGGATTGTCAATTAGTTATAAAAATATGCACGTTTAATTAATCAGCCCAAAACAAAAAACCGCCCATTTGCCCAAAAAAATAATTGCATTATAAAATTAATATAAAATATTGATTATCAATGACTTATGTAATTTATTGAAAGCAAATTCAATTTCTAATTCTTTAAAATCGTTTTTTATTTTAAATTGCATTAAACTTTTACAAATCATTGATTCAAAAACTCACCAAATCTACCATTCAATTCAATGACCTATATTCCGTCTCAAGACAATGCGATTTTGGAAGCCAAAAACTTGGAAGTAACCTTCTATGGCGATTCTGGAGCTACCAAAGCCGTTGATAACATCAATTTTACCATTACCAAAGGCGAAACCCTAGGCATTGTGGGTGAGTCAGGCTCGGGCAAGTCGGTAACTTGCCTCACCATTTTGCGCCTTATCCAGCACCCTATCGGCAAGATTACCAATGGCGAAATTTGGTTTAATTCGGATATGTACGGCTGGGTTGATTTGGTCAAACTGCCCGAAAAAGAGATGCGCGAAATCAGGGGCAAAGAAATTGCTATGATTTTTCAAGAGCCAATGACCTCGCTCAATCCGGTCTATACTTGTGGCGACCAAGTAATGGAAACCATTTTGCTCCACGAAAGAGGCGTGAGCAAAGCCGAAGCCAAAGCGCGAACCATTGAACTATTTAAAAAAGTAAAACTCCCCGACCCTGAGCGCAAGTTTCGCACCTACCCCCACGAAATATCGGGCGGGCAAAAACAAAGAGTAATGATTGCCATGGCACTGGCTTGCAATCCTAAGCTCTTGATTGCCGATGAGCCTACGACTGCCCTTGATGTTACGGTACAAAAAACTATTTTGGAGCTTTTGGAAGGTTTGCGAGCCGAAATGGAAACCTCTATTATTTTTATTACCCACGATTTGGGCGTAATTGCCGAGATTGCCGATGAAGTGATGGTAATGTTTAGAGGCAAGGTAGTGGAGGAAAAAGATACTTGGGATATTTTTGACGACCCCAAACACCCCTATACCAAGGGTTTGCTGGCTTGTCGCCCTCGTTTGGACATCAAAATGAAGGTACTGCCTACGGTCAATGATTTTTTGGAGATAGACGAAAACGGGCAAATTAGCGAAAAAAAAGAAAAACCTTATGGCTCAGTCGGCGAGGCTTTGTTGTTTAATTTTGTTACCGAAGATGAGACTCACGAGCGCAACGTGGAACTTGCCAAACAAACTCCGATTTTGGAAATCAAAAATATTAAAACTTATTTTCCGATTCGTAAGGGTTTGCTCCGGCGGGCGGTCAATTTTGTCAAAGCCGTTGATGATGTAAGTTTTGTGGTGTATCCGGGCGAGACCATCGGCTTGGTAGGCGAGTCGGGTTGTGGCAAAACTACTTTGGGGCGCACCATTATTCGCTTGGTAGAGCCTACTTCGGGCGAAGTGATTTTTGAAGGTAAAAATATCTTAGAATACAAAACCAGCGAACTTCGCAAGCTCCGCAAGGATATGCAAATTATTTTTCAAGACCCTTACTCCTCACTCAATCCGCGTATTACCATTGGCGAAACCATTATGGAGCCGATGCGCTTGCACAAAGTACTAGAAAATGACAAGCAACGCAAAGAAAAAGTAATTGACCTCCTCGAGACAGTCAATCTCAAAGCCGACCACTTCAATCGTTATCCGCACGAGTTTTCGGGGGGGCAACGCCAAAGAATTTCCATTGCTCGGGCTTTGGGGCTGAATCCCAAATTTATCATTGCCGATGAATCGGTTTCTGCGCTAGATGTGTCGGTACAAGCCCAAGTATTAAATCTTTTGAATGAATTAAAAGAAAAATTTAACTTGACTTATATCTTTATTTCACACGATTTGTCGGTCGTCAAGTTTATGTCCGATAGAATTATTGTAATGAACAAAGGCAAAATTGAAGAAATAGACTACGCCGAAGAAATCTACGAACAGCAAAAAACCGAATATACCCGTACGTTGATTAAATCTATACCTACCGGCACGCTTGATGATATTCACAAAGCCTACCTGCGCCGACAAGGGTACAAAAACCCTAACTGATATGCCTTGGGAATGAATAGTGAATAATTTTATAATTAACTGAGAATCAATAGGTTATCAAAAATATTATTGATAATCTTCCAAAAGTAGATACAATGAGTTAATTGTAAAAATTTTCAAAATTGAACTCAGTAACAAGAAAAAAATAATGTAAACAATTTGAAAACTCTGTAAAACTTTTTTAATTTACATAAGTAATTGATTATGAGTTATTTACGATACAATTTTCTTACTAAAATGAGCAATTTGCTATCGT
>JALONJ010000590.1 GCA_025455045.1 Microscillaceae bacterium
CTCTATAAAGAGGAGTGAGAAATGAGGAGTGAGAAGTGTAATGTGGGCGAGCATTTATAGCTAATTGCTTGATTTTCAGATATTTATAAACTTCGGCAAAGCTCTAGAGCTTTGCCGAAGTTAAGGAAATTCAGTCTATATACAACTACTTGATATACAAGTTTTTAACCTTAGAGCTTTGCCGAAGTTGAGGCAATTCAGTCTATGTACAACTACTTGATATACAAGCCTTTAACTTTGAATTATGTACCTCAGAACGAGGCTTTGAAAGCATCTTTTTTTGAAATATCAAATGTAAAAAATAAGCCGAAATGATTTTGAAACAATCTCTAAGACTTTTGGTGGTGGTATTGATGATTACCTTTCTTGGCTCGGCTTGTAGCTTGGGCAACTACCCGAGCAATGCTACTCTCGAGACCAATCTAAGCTCGGGCAAAGTAATAGCGAGTGGCGAAGCCTCTTATTATGGGGGCAAATTTCAGGGGCGTAGAACCGCCAGTGGCGAAAAATTTGACAAAAACAAGCTGACTGCCGCCCACAAAACGCTGGCTTTTAATACCAAAGTAGAAGTCAAAAATATGCAAAACGGCAAAACCGTAGTCGTAAAAATCAATGACAGAATGCCCAAAAAAAATAAGCGAGTTATAGACCTATCCGAAGCCGCCGCCCGCCAATTGGATATGCTCAAAAGTGGGGTGGTAAGCGTTGAATTGAAAATTGTAAAATAATTCTAACCTATTGATAATCAAATAGGTATGGTTTTATAAATTGAATTGGTTTAACAAATTATTAACAATTCTACGCCAATTCAAAACGCTTTTCGGATTTCTGCGTTTAAAAGCATAAATTCAAAAAATTAAACTAAAAATTTAAAACTATGCAAACAAATCCAGCCCCTAAGTCTAAATCTCCCTTTGGGCAAATTTTGTTGGTTCTGGTCTTGATGGCTTTGAGCAGTTTGGCTACTTATCTCATTATGAAAAATACCGAAGTAGCCCAAAAAGATGAAATAATTGTTTCAAAAAACAATGAAATTGACGACTTGACCAAAAAAATGCGCGATGTATCAAAGCAATTAGATGAAAAAATCGCCGAATCCAAAAAACTCGGTGCCGATTACAAAACTTTGCAGGCTTATAAAGAGCAATTGGAATCGGATATTGCCGCTTTGAAGCAAAATAGTGAACTTTCGCAAGTCCAGATTCGTCAATATGGGCAAAAAATACAAGCTTATCAAACAATGCTTGCCGCCAAAGACAAAGAACTGGCTGAACTTAAAGAAAAAAATGCTCAACTAACCGAAGAAAAAGACTCGCTTTTGGTTACGTCCGACAGTTTGAAAGGCACAACTCAAGCCCTGACCGGTACGCTCAAAGAAGTAAATGAGTCAAACCGCAAACTCACCGATGCCGCCGCTACCTTGCGCGCCGAAAACATTGCCATAGCTGCCTACAACTCCCGCGAAAAACAAGAATCGCGCAATACCTTCCGCGCCAAACGCATTGATAAACTAATGGTTGATTTTTCAATTGCCCGCAATGCCATTGCCCAAGCCGGCAACAAAGAAGTATTTATGCGTATTGTAGAGCCGAGCGGTACAGTTATTTATAACCAACAAGCCGGTTCGGGCAAATTTGATTTTGAAGGTAGCGAAACCAGTTTTACCACCAAAAAAAATGTAGCCTATACCAATCAAGCTACCACCGTAAAAATGGCTTTTGACAAACCCAAAGACTATGACTTCAATGCCGGTAAATATCAAGTAGAGTTATATTGTGAAGGCAAACAAATCGGATTTAAAAGTTTTGAAGTAAAATAATTGTTGAACCAATTTTTCTATTTAATGAGGGGCAAACCTGATGGTTTGCTCCTATTTTTTTGTCAATAACTCGGGCTTGGATTATCATTCAAACACAAAATACATTCATTCAAATACAAAATATCGACAATCGCACATATAGCTATAAATTTCAGCAAACAAATCAATTACTTTACCCATTCAAAAATTAATTGTAAAGAGTTGATACCAAATAAATCACTACAGATAAGATATTTAATTAATTGATAATCAAGGTTTTATGAGATTTTTCATCCAATATTCATAAAAATGAGTACACATTGTAATAAAATCTTGTCTTATTCGTCTAATCAAATAAATCGAGGCTGATGCAACTTTTTGCGCATTGAACGCATCTTGAATATACACCCAACAAACTGTTCACAAATGTACGTTTGATACAAGCAAAACGAACAAGTTGCGATAAGTAAAAAATATAACTTACTGATTATCAGCATTTTATATTTCAAAGCATTGTATTTGCAATATTTCAATATACAAAATTTAAGAATTTTTAACAAAAAATTCAGAACCTTTTATTGCATAGTACCGTTTATACTAAAAACAAGAACCATATATATAAAAACTTTACATATAACCATTTACTTTAAATTTATCTTTACTTATGGAACTCAAAAAAAATCCAAAAGTCGATTTGAATCGACAATCGGGACTTTTCTTTAATATCGGCTTGATTGTGAGCCTTGTGGTAGTACTTGCGGCTTTTGAGTGGAAGTTTTATGACAATCTTACCAAAGTAGAACTTGCCGACTTGAGCGATGATTTTGTGGCTATGGAGGAAATTCCGATAACCGAAATGCCCCCGCCACCCCCGCCGGTCTTGCAACAACCCGAAATCGTGGAAGTACCCGATGAGGAGGACATTAAACAAGAAATTGAAATGAACTTAGATGTGGATTTGAAGCAAGAAGTGCAAGCCGCCTCGCCCATCATCAATGAAAGCGTAGCTCCACCCGCCCCACCCGTAGAAGAAGAAAAAGATGAAGTGTTTTTGGTGGTAGAAGATGCCCCCAGCCCCAAAGGTGGAATGGGTGAGTTTTACAAATATGTTTCCCAAAATATTGAATACCCCAAACAAGCCCGCAAAATGTCGGTAGAGGGCAAAGTGATTTTGCAAGTTACGATTGACAAAGACGGAAGCCTCAATGACATTCAAGTACTCAAAGGCATAGGGGCAGGCTGCGATGAGGAGGCTATCAGAGTAATGAAAGAAGCCCCCAAATGGATTCCGGGCAAGCAACGCGGGCGACCGGTGAAGGTGAAAATGACTGTACCGATTATGTTTCGCCTGAGCTAGTAAATAAACGCAAGTGATTGGTTATCAATAAATTATATATTTGAAAAGCCATTCATAAGAAATAAATATTTTCAGGTGGTCAGTTTTTGCTCTAGGCAAGCTGACCATTTTTATTTTATAAGTCAATCAACCTAACTCAATTCATAACTTATTGATAGTCAATATATTACAATTTTTTTATGAATCTTCACCATTTATCAGGAATGAAAAGATTTTTTCTGAAATTTATCAATTTCAGTGATTCTGAACGAAGTGAAGAATCTAAAGCGTTGATTATCAAGAGTTTCAGATTCTTC
>JALONJ010000591.1 GCA_025455045.1 Microscillaceae bacterium
TTGATAATCAACGCTTTAGATTCTTCACTTCGTTCAGAATCACTGAAATTGATAAATTTCAGAAAAAATCTTTTCATTCCTGAAAAATGGTGAAGATTCTTTATTTTTTGTCAAATGATTTAAAAAGCATTGATTGCATTGCCTACAATCGACGATTTATCTTCCCCTAAACATTATAAATTTCGGTTTTATATTTTTGCAAATTTTTTGGATTTGTAAACCAATTGATGGTATGCCGCAATCCTTCCTCTAGGCTAAATTCGGGCATAAAATCGGTCAAAGACTTGATTTTGGTATTATCGCACCAAAGTCGCTTGACCTCACTTTTTTCGGGGCGCAGGCGTTGGGTGTCTTGTATGAGTTCTACTTCGGCTTTCATCAAGTCTCGAATCATTGCAAAAGTATCACCCACACTTATCTCAAAATCCGAACCGATGTTCACGGTTTCGCCGATGGCTTCGGGGCATTTTGCCAATTCAATCATTCCTTTGCAGGTATCTAATACATAATTGAAGTCGCGCGTGGGCGTGGTATCGCCCAAATTAATTTGTTTTTTGCCACCGGCAATTTGCGAAATAATGGTCGGAATCACTGCTCGTGCCGATTGCCGAGGACCGTAAGTATTGAAAGGGCGAGCAATCGTAACCGGCAAGTTGAAGGCATAGAAAAAGCTCATCGCCATCGCATCAGCCCCTATTTTGCTGGCACTGTAGGGCGATTGCGGTTGGAGGGGGTGTTTTTCGTCGATCGGTACATAACAAGCCGTGCCATACACTTCGCTGGTCGAGATTTGGACAACTCTTTCTACTTGATTGTTCAAAGCTCCTTGGGCTATGTTTAAAGCTCCATTTACATTGGTTTCAATATAGCTTTGCGGAGCAATGTAAGAGTAGGGTATGGCTATCAAAGCCGCCAAGTTGAATACAATGTCAATTTGTTGAGTGATTTTTTGGCAAAAGAAGCTGTCGCGTACATCACCCGTAACTACCTCAATATCAGCTAGATACGAGCTATCGTCCAACCAGCCCCAATGGTTGAATGAATTGTATTGCGCCAAAGCTCTTACTTTTGCGCCTTGTTTTACCAGCATTTCGGTCAAATGCGAGCCTATAAAACCATCAGCTCCTGTAACCAATACTCTTTTTCCTTGCATATCTTTTCAAATATTTCTTTTGTAATTTTTTGGGTTATTAAGGCAAGTGCCGCCTTGCTTTGGTCGTCAAAAAACAAGAATAAAATAAAGTAAACAATTGAATTTATTAATTAATTGATAATCAATGTATTACATCAGCACATCAGCACATCTTATAATTAACTCATTACCAAGAACAATTCATTTGAATTATTTTGAATAAAAATAGGATTGATTGGCAAAGATATACATTCGCGTTGAAAAAGGAAGGATTGTCTAATTTTTCAATTAAAGCATTGATTATCAAATAATTAGCCAAAACGAATTATCAGACTGCGGCGAGCCGCGTTGATGGTAAGATGGGGGCAAATTTCGGCGGAAAAGCCAAGTTTTTGGGCGATTTGTTGGAGTTTTTGTTCGGAAATAACCAACAATCCGCCGCGATGATGTCGATAATATGCCGAAAAACGTGCATAAACCACAAATTTGATAAAAGTAATAAAAAAAGAGTTTTGCCAAGCTCGGCGTGCTAAATGCCACAATTCCTCCGATTTATCTGCCCTGACCAAAATATCCGCAACAATCAAAACCGCCCCGGGTGCGGCGTATTGCGAAAGTTCTTGAATAAGCCTCTCTAGCTCAACTTCTTCTTGAAAATACTGCACTACACTCATTACGATTATTTTGTCAAACTTTTGTTGCTTAAGCATCGCAAAATTCAAATAATCTTGAGGATTGAGCCCCAAAAAGTGAAAATTTGGTTGGTGGGCAAATTTTTTTTGACAAATTTCGATATACCTTTCGCTAATATCCAAGCCCCACAAACCTGCCTCAGGTACATTTTGCTGCAAAAAATCGCCCAAAAAACCCGCCCCACAACCAATATCCAATACCTTGTCTTGGGCTTGGAAAGGTATTTTTTGATGAAATTTTTGGGCAAAAAAATCGGTACATTTTTGCATCATCGGGGCAAAACCATCAGTTTCACCCTGCCAAAAATCAATCCAATGGTTCATAGCTATTTACTGCACGGTTTGATTATAAACTACTTGCAACACCGTTTGACCCACTGCCTCGAGGGTTTTGGAGTCAATGATGCTCATATTATCTTTCTTGGTGTGATGGTAGTGTCCAAAAAACGAGTCTTTGTTGTTGGGGTCGTATTCTATGATGTCGAGCATTGGTATTTTGGCAATCTGATTGACATACGTATGATCATCGGTAATGCCCGGACTGTTGAGCATCTTAAAATATTGCCCATAATTCAGTTGTTGGGCTACTTTCCATACCATATTGGTAACATCACCGGCTTTTTCCATCGAGGTGCCCTCACGGTAAAACTGCGCACCTTTTGCCCCTACCATATCCAACAAAATGCCAAAATAGGCTTGATAATCCGCTTTATGTTTGTTTTTGCTCCAATATTGCGAGCCTAAGCACCACATATCGGGCTGATACTGACCGGCATAGTCTTCGGGCTGACCATAATCCTCGCTATCAAAGAAAATAATATCAATGCCCACTTCGGGTTTTTTCTCGGATTGATAGATGGCGCGAGCAATCTCAAGTAGCACTCCCACGCCGCTTGCCCCGTCATTGGCTCCGTCAATGGGTTCATATTTGGTGGTGTCGCTTACTTCTTTGTCGTTGTAAGGGCGGGTATCCCAATGAGCAGCAAGCAAAATGCGCGTAGGAGCTTGGGGGTTATACACGCCAATGATATTTTTTGATTTTAAAATTTTGCCATTGTAAGCCGTAGCATCAAAGTCTTGCACAATTACTTGCCAGCCTAGCGACTGTAGGGTGTTTTTGAGATAATCGGCGCAACGGCGGTGGGCTTCAGTATTGGGAACTCGCGGACCAAAATCGACTTGGGCTTTTACGTATCGATAAGCCGTATCGCCACTAAATTTGGGCGCAGGTTTGAGAACCAAAGGCTGTTCTTTGGGTTCGTCGGTAGTGGTTTTATCATTGCCCTTTTTGGTTTCGCAAGCATTGAATAAGGCTAAACTGATGATTAATAATTTGATAATCAACCAGATATGGATATTTTTTTTCATTAATAAAATGATTTTGAATCGCTTAATTTTTGCACGGACAAAGTTCTAAAACTTTAGGCAAGTTTGAAAGTTTATTTTAGAATTGCCGTTATCAGGAATGAATACAAGATAAAGCATTATTTCAAAAAATATAACTAAGTAGTGAATAATGTAACGTGAATATTTTGAGAAATATTGAAAAAGTACAAAAAATAAATCTTTAAAAAACAATCTAAAATCCCCCCAAGCCGTCATCCTGCGTGGAACTTTG
>JALONJ010000592.1 GCA_025455045.1 Microscillaceae bacterium
AAATCCAAGCCCGTGATAACTCGAGTGGTGGAGTCTTTGTTGATAGCCAAATCACGAAAAGTAGTGTTACCAATTCGCACAAAGGTATTAAAATTATCAGTTGATACATCTAAACGATAGGCGGTGGCATTAGCTACCGCATTCCAGCGCGCGCGCGCGCGCGCATCCGTGAGTTGGTCGGTAGCAATGGCAATGGGTGCAGAAAAACTACAATAAGTAAACTCCCGATACACCACGGTACTCCAGCGATTGTTGGCATCTTTGGCACGGACAAATAGATTGTATTTTGCTCCCTCCACGAAATTAATACCTGTTACTTGGCTCAAATTGGCATTGAAAGCAAAATTACTCGCCACAGTCTGGTTGGTGGGAAAATTCGGAATGGCAATACCACTGCCAAACGCGGGCGCAGTTGGTGGGTTAGTGAGCGGAGCTACATACCACTCACCCGCCGTCAGATTAGGTGTAATGACAACTGCTTCTTTGATAAAAGTGCGGTAATTGACTACACTTTGATTATTATTAGCATCGCGCCCGCGCACATAGAGGGTATGAAAACCATTGCTTACATTAGTCAAATCAACTGTAAAAGCAAAATCGGTTAATTTTGTGCTTGGTGTGATAGCGACTGTTTCTATCTTATCTTCATTATCAATGAAATATTCTAACTGATTGATATTCAAGGCAGTAGGAACACTTTCTTTGAGGAAAATGCGATAATTGGCAACACTCCAGTTATTATTGGCATCGCGCCCCCGCACATAAAGCGTATGAAAACCTTCACTCACATTGTTCAAATCGACTGCAAAAGTAAAATCGGTTAATTTCGCATTTGGCGTGATAGTTACTGGTTTTACTTCATTTTCATTATCAATAAAATACTCTAATTTATTGATATTCAAGGTAGTAGGTACACTTTCTTTGACAAAAATACGATAATTGGCAACACTCCAGTTATTATTGGCATCGCGCCCCCGCACATAGAGCGTATGAAAACCATTGCTTACATTTGTAAGTGGTACATCGAAACTCAAATTTGCCAGACTCGCACTCGGTGTAAGCGTAACCGATGTGGTGCCAATGTTGCCAAAACCCGGGTCGGTATCGATAAACCACTCCACTCGATTGATATTTTGGGCACAAAGCCCTAAATAGCTCATTATCAAGGTAATGGTGAATAAAATAATCCTTTTCATTATGCTTATTGATTGGATTGGATGCTGATAGTTACTTGCAAAGGCGTGTTATTATTGCCAGCAGGGGTAGTAACAAACTTGGTAATAACGGGAACTGCCGGAATACCCGAAAGCACATAAGACGAAAGCCCACCAAACATTCCACAATCTACCCCACCTACACCACCTCCTTTGGCTGGATTAGTGGCACTATTATTAGCGTCTGGGGCACGAAGTTGGAAAAGCCCATCATCTGTTAAATTGGCAGGACGGGGAAAGCTATTCCAGCCCGTTAAAAAGACATTGTTCATATTCACATTTTGGATATTTCCATTTGTGGCGGGTAATTGAGTTCCGACTAGGATATTATTGGAAGTCGTAGAAAAACCAGATACACTGACGTTATTTGTAACTATATTGTTAAAAAATGAAATATTTGATTGAACTACGAAATTGCCAAAATTATAAGACCGTGAGGTTACAGGAAAATCTCTTTGAATTATATTATTATTTACGCTACCAGTAGTTGCATAAAGCCCAGAGAAACCATTTGATATTCGATTATTAGAAATTATTAAACTCACACAACGAAATATTACTATTTCTAAAGAAAAGTTTTGAGTAATTAATAAGTTTGAACTTGCAGGGTCGTTTTGCGCAGTTAAATCAGCAATTCCAATATAAATATTCCTATTTCTACGAATAGTTATATTATTTATAGCAACAATATTTTGATTATTTGCGATATAGTTCGAAACAGCACATTCACTAAATCCTTCAATGATTGTCCCATTGCTGCCTGTACGAAGGCGAAAATCTATTCCTCTCGCCTCAAGTGGCATTGCTTGCGTAACTGGATTGGGCTGAGTATGAAAGTAGCCAGGACCAATAAAGCGTAAGGGCTTATCAATCAATACATCACCTGTATAAGCTATGGTAGAGCCTTCAACTAGAATAATATCGTTGGCTTGGGCGGCGGTTACGGCAGCTTGAATAGTATTAAAAGGGGCATTGATGCCGGGCGTGTTGTTCACTCGGCGGATGGTTTGGGCTTGGGTAGTGCCATACAAGCCCATTACGATAAAAAAACAGTAAATTAAACGTTTCATAATTTTAGAATTTATTTTTTTTGGGTTAACAATAATACTAAAATGAAGTAAGCTGGCTGAAATGACAGTGCGAAAGAAAATAATTTGTAAGTGGTTGATAATGAGGGAGATAATTTTTTAATAAACCTTAGCCAGCAAGCTGACTAAGGTTTGGTTATTTTGTCAAATGAACTTTGGGGTTTATCTGCCTATTTCCTCTCCAATTCCATAGCAATATTTAGATTAGGAATGGGGTCTTTTACATCTTCTTCAAATTTTTTGGGTGCGCTGGTCATTTTTTTGAAATCTTCTTCGCCTTCGGCTTGGGTCTGAGGCTTAAGTCCCCCATTCATAGCCGCAAGTTTGATATAGTATTTCCCACCTTTCCGAATTTCAATGTCAAATTCTTGTTTTTTGGTTTTGCCAAATATTCCGCTTCTTCCTTTGGTACTTGCTTCGTCGAAGGCTAGTTCGTGGGATTCTATTTTCAAATAACCTTCTGAATACATCGTATAAACGAGTTTGTCGCCACCATCCATTTTATGAATCATTCGGTCATTGAATAAAATACCATAGGTTTTTTTATTTAGTTTTTCTCCCAAAACCACTTTCTCAGGCATATAGAGGTAGATGATAGCCGGATTACTCTTATCAACTTCGCCATTTTCATTAACATTTGGTTTAGCTTCCGAAAGCATCTCTCGGCTTTTCTTTTTAGTAACCGACTCTACTACTTCACCGTCATTGATATACACATCTCGCCAACTGTTTTGTAGGTAACGGCGTTTGTGGTCGTCCAAAAATTTGGCATATTTATTTAATCCGCTACCTGCATCTATGATTTGTTTAAATTCATTTTTCCTGATTTGATAGTTTTCTTCAGCTTTGGCAAAGTCATCAATCCAGAGATAAGCTTTAGAAAGATTGAAATAGAGTTCGCGGGCTACTTTTTCATTGATTCCGGCTTTTTTGGCTTCGGGGTCATATTCTTTGAGGGCTTTTTCCCAAATTCCGATTGCTTCCTTCATTTTGGTACGACGAGCCTCATAATCTGGCTGTACCAATTTATCTACCGGAGCTACTCGGTCAGTTTTATAGGTTTGGATGGCTTCCATAGCCAAATCCTTGGCTCGGTTAATTTCAGTGTAATCATAATTAATACCTTTGCCATCTA
>JALONJ010000593.1 GCA_025455045.1 Microscillaceae bacterium
TATGAAATTTTAAAGGCATATTTCTTGAGATTAGAACGATTGTTGTAAATTACTAAAATATTTTGCTAATTTCCTCGAAATTAGTCGTAAATTTGAATTGCTTACATTAAGACCTAATTAATTGCTATGCTTACACGCACCTTGGCTTATATTATTCTGTTTACTATCGCCAGTTCTTCGGTATGTTTTGGGCAAATTAAAGACCAAATCTTAAAAAAAGTTGAATCCACTAATCCGCCCAAGAAAAAAGAAGAAACTGCCACTCCTGCCAACCCCAATCCCAGTACTACTACTCAAGAGAAAAAAACCGACAATCCTGCCAATAAAGACGGCAAGGCAGCTTTTGTAACCAATCCCGATTTGCAGCTAGACCCCGGTGCCGCCAAAGGTGTAAATACAATGACCCCCGGCGGCGAAAAAAAAGAGGACGAAGTAAAGCTCGAAGGCAATGCCCGGATTATTGACACCGCTTTGTTCAAAGCCCGGATGTCGGTCAAGCGGCGTGATATGATTTTGTATCGCAAAGGCTTGCAAAACAGTACCCCCTTTATTCATACCAATTCCTACCTCAAAAAACGCCAACTTGACCCCGCCAAAAAAGTATTTGGTTGGCATCCCTATTGGATGGGCGAAGCCTACAAAAGCTATAATTTTTCGCTGCTTTCGGCAATTGCTTATTTCTCTTACGAAGTAAATCCTAATTCGGGCGAAGAAATTGAACTACACGACTGGAAAACTACCGGCATCATAGACCTAGCTCACAAATCGGGTTGCAAAGTCTTGTTGAGTGTGAGCAATTTTGGCGAAAAAAACAATGAAACTTTCCTCAAAAACCCCGCTGCCCAAAATAATTTGATTGAAAATGTAATTACCTTGCTCGAAGAGCGCAAAGGCGATGGGGTGCATTTGGATTTTGAACAAGTACCTTTGGCACAAAAAAATGCCTTTACCAATTTTGTCATTGATTTTGCCTCTAAACTCAAGTCCAAAATCAAAGGCGCGTGGTTTACGATGTCGCTGCCGGCAGTTGATTTTGGCAATGTGTATGATATTCAACAACTAAATGGGCAAGTTAACTTATTCATTATCAATGGCTTCGAATTTTATGGGGCAAACAGCGAAAAAGCCGGACCCGTTTCGCTCGCCAAAGGCGGCGGCAATTGGTGGGCATATAGCCTAGACCGAAGCATTGACGAATACCTAGCCGCCGGAGCCGAACCTGCCAAATTGATTGTCGCCACTACGCTGTATGGCGCAGAATGGGTAACTAAAGATTTGAAATACCCTTCGCCCTCGCGCAAGTTTGTCAATTACCTGCTGTACCGCGACATCAAAAAGAAAGTCGGCTTTGCCGGCACTGCCGAAGACCCCGAAGGCTTGAGCAACATCTATGCTTACCGCGATATGAATGGCAATTATCGCCAAATTTGGTATGACGACAGCTCGGCAATTGCCAAAAAATGCGATTGGATTGCCAGCAAAAAAATTGGCGGCATTGGCTTATGGGCATTGGGCTACGACAACGGCTACCCCAAAATTTGGGAAGCCTTGGCAAATAAAATGGCGGTTGCCGAAAAAACCGCCAAAGCAAAAAGTGTAATTAAATCACCCGGATTTTTACGAAGATTTATGAGTATCATTATTGAAGTACTGACTGACCCCGAAGTCATTATGAAAAAACCGCGTATTTTTTATTCCTTATTTTTGATGTTTGCCGGAATGAGTGGCGGTTTGGGGTATGTGTTGTATCGCTACAGTTGTAGTTTTGGGCGTATGACCAATTTATTGCTCAAAGGTAGTTTTGCCACCTTTTTGATGTTGTTGATTTTTATTTTGGCAATGGCATTTCAATTGACCAACGTAAGCACGGCTTTGTGGATTTTGGGCGGTTTTTTGGTCGGAATTATCTTCTTTTTAATCCTTACGCGAAGTTTTTTGTCGGAGAAGGAATTGCCTTGATTGATTTTAAACTTCGGCAAAGTTTTAAACTTTGCCGAAGTTCTGCCGCCGTTGGTATTTAGAAAAATGCTGAAAAACACATAACTAATTGATTATCAATTAGTTAATTATAATATAACTTTACTCACACATACGTTAGGCGCGTTTGGAAACATAGCAGATGAGGTGCTTCTTATTAAAATAAAAAACCAAGCGGTAATAATTGCTTAATTTTTATAAATATCTGCTTATCAATTACTTAGCTATTTTCGTACATTCAGCCACCCCCGCCCTTACTCCGCTTGAGGCGAAGGAAGGCCAAAGGCTTTCTAAATCATCGGCACAAGAAAAATTCTTGCGCCAGTTTTTGTTTTTATAGGCTTGGACTAGCGGGGTTGTTTGGGGCTTACCTTGGTGAACTTGGTGGTAAAATTACGCTGTAAATGTAAATAGTTGATAATCTTTGACTTTTGACAAATAAGCATATAACCCAGCCTTTAGGCTGTGCCTCCCACAGCCTAAAGGCTGGGTTACAATTTTATGAATACTTGATAATCCGCCAGAGGCGAGACGTAGTCAATCACTTATCTCAATATTTGCCAATCCAAATCATTTTAAATGCTTTCCCAAAATACCCAATCTTATACGGGTATAAACGTTTTCTGCCAACCCTTTTGCAAAATAATTATCATATAAGTAATTGATTATCAATGAATTAATCATAATTTAATCACAACAATTTAAAGATTTAATTTTTTGTATTTTCTTAATACACTTCAAAATATTCACGTTAGCTTATCTTTTACAAAGTCAAAGGCGAGAAAACAATATCTACACGGCGGTTGCGAATCCGTCCGTCAAAAGTGTCATTGTTATACCACGGGTTTTCTTGCCCAAAATCTTTGATGAAGATATTTTCCCGATTCAATTTTTTGAGTAGCAAATAATCCAAAACCATTTCGCTGCGCTTGCCCGAAAGCCATTCGTTATAAGCCTTGCCCCCAATGTTGTCGGTGTGGCTGGTGATGCTGATTTGGTAGCGTTCAATATTGGGAATGGAATCAATCAATTGAAAAAGCTCAACAATTTGTTCATCATCGATTTCATAACTACCGCCACCAAAATAAATACTTTTGAGATAACTTCTTTGCTCTCGGTGAAGATTTTGAGTCCTGCCTAGGGTCAAAACCAATAGGCTAAGAGTGATAAGTGCCAAAATTTTCATATTTCAATGGTTTAATAGCATAAAAATAAACAAACATAGTGAATTTAGTAATTTTTTGCTACTTTCAAACAATCTAGTTTTAACGTGAATATTTTGAGAAATATTGAAAAAGTACAAAAAATAAATCTTTAAAAAACAATCTAAAATCCCCCCAAGTCGTCATCCTACGTGGAACTTTGTTAAATTGCTATGTCTTAAAATATTTCTGTAATTAATTGAAAATCAACAAATTATAATTTCACCCCTCCTTCGGAGGGGCAGGGGGA
>JALONJ010000594.1 GCA_025455045.1 Microscillaceae bacterium
AAATACCCCTAGCTGAGTCCAGTCTTCCGTAGAGAGACTGGACACGATAAATGAAAAAGAAGGTCTCTGACCTTCTACCCCCCCCTGTTGTTTGAAGTGTTCAACGGACACTTCAAACTAACAATGAAAAAAAAGGTCTCTGACCTTCTAACCGCCTCAAGCGGTTTATCGCGTGGTGGGCTGTAGCTTGGAGATAGCCTAAGAATGTAAGTAACTGATAATCAGGTGTTTATTCTTGGTTCTAGGCAATCAAAACCAGCTCGGCAAAGCCGGAAAAGTCGGAAACTTTTCATTCATTTATCGGGCGAAGTTTTCGCTTCGCTCAAACTTCCCGCAACCGATTTGGTAAATAACTGAAAATCAAATACTTACAAATATCGGTTATGGGATGATTGACAGGTGAAGTTTATGGTGCGCTTCGCACAACGGGAGAAAGCTCAAAAACGGATTAATTCCCCTAATTATCAGTCTTTTAAGCCATTACTTTCTCTCTAATTTTTTGGGCTTTGGCTTCCAATTTTCTGGCTTTATTTTGCAAGCGTTGGGCTTTGTTTTCGCGCAAACGGCTCAGAATCAGAGCTTTGATATTAGTCCAGCGTTCATATACCTTCCAAGCGCGCCAGCCGCGTTTCGTTGGAGTTTCGATTTCTTCTTCTTTTTTGTCGGCTTTTTCGGTAGGGTCGTAGAGCATACCGGTACAAAGGCAGTTTTTGCGATTGGTACGAGTCAAAATATCATAATTGATGCAACTTTGGCAGCCTTTCCAAAAAGCATCATCATCGGTAAGCTCCGAAAAAGGTACAGGTTTGTAGCCCAGTTCGGAGTTGATTTTCATTACTGCCAAGCCGGTCGTAATCCCAAAGATTTTGGCATCGGGGTATTTTTGCCGCGAAAGCTCAAAAATTTGTGTTTTGATTTGCTTTGCCAAGCCATTGCCGCGATACGTTTCTTTGACAATCAAGCCCGAATTGGCCACAAATTGCGCGTGACTCCAAGTCTCGATGTAGCAAAAACCGGCAAAAATTTCGCCGTCAAGGGCAATCACTGCCTTGCCTTCGCGCATTTTGGCTTCGATGTAGTGTGGTGAGCGTTTGGCAATACCCGTGCCACGTACCTTGGCTGAGGCTTCCATAAGGTCGCAGATTTCTTGAGCATAGTGGAGGTGGTTTTCGTTGGCAATCAGAATAACTATATTGGACATGGTAGTATGAAAATCTAAAAGAATTTGACAATAAATATTTTTTTGAATAGATTGATAATCAGCTAATTACCCAAAATTTGAGGCAAATTGCCCAAACAAATTTATGAGCAGACCGCAAGCAGACCATAATTGATTCCAAGAAATCAAAGGGGGGTTATCATTAAAAATAAATGATAATAATAAATTTCTAATTACTTAGTAATCAGCAATTTACGAATAAGAAAAGGGTGGGGAAAAACTTATACACGCACGAGGCGCGGGAGCGGGCGTACAATTGACCAATTAGACACTACCTTCAAAATCAAGTTGAAGTTTGATTCCAAAATACGAGAGGTGTGAGTGTACGTTTTCATTTCTTTTTTGAGTAATTCAGAAACTACTACTTAAATTAATTGGTTTTAAAAAACTAAATTCAAGTAAACTACGAAAAAAAACAAAGTTTGTTGGCTAAACTTGCCCAAAACCCAATTAAATTTTGAAAAAATTTGCAATAAACGAAGAAAAAATTTACTAAAACAAAGATTTAAACTCGTCAAGCTCCCTAGCCGTTGCGCCAAATAACTGGGTGCATTTCAAATTTACGCGTTTCTATTGCCTCACCCTAACCCTCTCCGAAGGAAAGGATATAAGGTGATAAATTTGAAATGCACCCAAATGACTTTGATTTTTGCAGAAAATTTTGAAAACTAGCCGGTTGTATTGGAAATAATTTTATTCTCTTTAAATTTCTTTGAAAAATACAATTTTAATTACTTTAAAAGCAAATTTTTTTTTTTTTAAGTGGAACTTTCCGGCTTATTTTCTCATTCATTTTTATACCAGCCCAAAAATTTGAAACTTTGAAAATTTCTCTAAAAACTAGGACTTTCGCTTGGCGGCTTATGAAGACACAAGCCACGGCACAACCGCCCTTGCTTGTGTCCTCACAAGCAAGTTTGACCTTCAAGCGAAAGTCCTATAAAAATAAAAACTGTTTTAATTATTTAATTTATTTATTCATTATGAAAGTTGCAGTAGTAGGTGCTACCGGCTTGGTTGGTAGCGAAATGCTCAAAGTGTTGGCTGAGCGAAACTTCCCCGTAACCGAGCTGGTGCCGGTTGCCTCTGAAAAATCGGTAGGTTTGGAAATCGAGTTTAAGGGTAAGCCGTACAAGGTGGTTTCGATGGAAGATGGCATCAAGGCACGCCCTACGATTGCGATTTTTTCGGCGGGTGGTTCTACTTCTTTGGAATATGCCCCCAAATTTGCCGAAGTAGGCACTACAGTCATTGACAATTCATCGGCTTGGCGGATGAATCCGGCAAATAAATTGGTAGTACCCGAAGTCAATGCCCACGTACTCACCAAAGCCGATAAAATCATTGCCAATCCCAATTGCTCTACTATTCAAATGGTAGTGGCTCTCAATCCCTTGCACCAAAAATATGGCTTGCAAAGAGTGGTGGTTTCTACCTACCAAAGTGTAACCGGCACCGGCAAAAAAGCCGTTGACCAGTTGTTTAATGAGCGCAAAGGTGATTTTAATTACAAAGTTTATCCTTATCAAATTGATTTGAATGTGTTGCCCCATATTGATGTGTTTTTGGAAAATGAATACACCAAAGAAGAAATGAAAATGGTGTTGGAAACCAAAAAAATTATGGGCGATGACAACATTCGAGTTACCGCTACTACGGTAAGAATTCCTGTCGTAGGCGGACACTCCGAGTCGGTCAATGCCGAATTTGCGCAAGAGTTTGATATTCAAGAGGTAAAACAATTGTTGGCGCAAGCCGAAGGCGTGATTGTGAAAGATGATGTCAAAAACCTCCAATATCCAATGCCTTTGGACTCGCACGGGCGCGATGAGGTATTTGTCGGACGGATTCGCCGCGACGAAACCCAACCCAAAACCCTCAATATGTGGATTGTAGCCGATAATCTCCGCAAAGGTGCGGCAACCAACGCCGTGCAAATTGCCGAGTATTTGGTAGCCAAAGATTTGTTGGGTTAAAAACGCTCAACTCCGAAGGGGCAAATTAGGTATTGTATCCAATTGGGTGCATTTCAAATTTACGCGTTTCCATCGCCTCACCCAACCCTCCCCGCCTCGGCGGGCTAATCTACCTACAGAAAAAAGATGGAGAAAATTTGTATAAGTTTAAATAAATACAGGATCAAATTTTAATTATTTATTTTAAGAATTTGCCTTTTAAGTTACCAAA
>JALONJ010000595.1 GCA_025455045.1 Microscillaceae bacterium
CATTTTTTAATTCGCCACTAAGACACTAAGGCACAATTTATTGATTATCAGTACTTTGCGCCTTAGCGTCTTTGCGTGAATACATATTTTGTATAGTAGGATTGTTCTTCAGAATACTGTTATACCAAAAGCCCTCGTCTCTGAGAGCTTCCCCCTCCGAAGAAGGGGGAAATACATTTATCTTCTTCATCAAAATAATCGCAATTATAAAAGTCTGAAAATCAAAGATTTAACAATTTTTCTGGTTTTTCACCACTTTTCAGGAAAAGCATTTTTTCCTGACAAGTGCTAAAGAATCAATTAAAGAATACAACTCATTGATTATCAGGTGTTTATAATTTAAAATCCAAAACCAACTCTTAAGCCTGAGTTGATTTGCTTGATTCCTTCTTGCCAAGCAAAATAATAATCTACCCTTAAGATTTTGAAAATATGCTCAATCCCGCCACCAAACTCTACATAATGCCCCAATTGACTGGTATAGAGGTAGTTAGCTCCGGCGACCAACTGCCATTTGAGTTTTTTGATAAAGGGAATTGAATTGGTCAAAAATCCATTAAAATGATGTTCATAATGGGCTTTTACGTAGGTATCGTTGGTGCTGTGGCGGTAGTAATCCAAGAGTTGATAACCACCCAATTCTTGCCGCAAAAACAGGGTTTGATTACCCAAAAAGTGGCGAAAATCAACAAAAGTCATCTTGGCGGTATTCAAAAAAGCTCCGGCTTCAATGAGCCATTCGGCTTCGCCGATCATTCCATAAGGCACGTTGTCATTGACGCGCAGGCTCACAAAATCAAAATTAACTTCACTGCCCAAGGCATTGATGCCCTTGCGATAATTCAAAACAATAGTCGGGTATTTGGATTCAGTGATAAATTTACGGTCGGGATATAAAGCATATTTTTGCCCAAAATTGAAAGTTAGCCCTAAATTAAACAACAAAGCATTGTTGGTTTTAAAATCGGTTTGAATCGGCACATCTTCACCCAAAAAAGGCGTATTGGAGGTAAATTCTCGATTGGTTACATCGCGGATTTTCCAAGGATTGCTCAAGTTTTCCATCGGATTGCGTTGGGCATACTCCAAACCGGCATTGAAGCGAATGCCATTGGTGATTTCTTGCCCGTAGCGCACCGCCCCGTAGGTTTTTTGGTAGAGTTTTAAGAAATTTTGTTCGTCTATCAACGTATAAAATGAATTGGCAAAAGGCGTAATCGAGTTAGCACGACTAATTTGCTCTACATATCGCCCACCTTCAATAGCAATAAATGCCGATTTGAGAGGCTTAAATACATAATTGGCATCTACCTTAGCCTGAAATCGCTGGTTTCCAAAACCATAGCGCAAAGTAGGCGCAATCACCCAATTGCGGCGGTTTTCGTAGCGTTTGCGAAAATCGGGCGATACTTCGGCCACCAAACCCTCCACGGTATTGTATTGCAGCCAACTAAAAATAGGCGGAACCGAAATAGTCAAATTTTCAAAACTTTTGCGGTAGGTATAGCCCGTCAAAAACACATTGGCAATCCTTAGTTTATTGCGGTGATTGTCCAGCGAATCTTTGTAAGGTTTGCTGTCTTTGATTACTTGCAGGCTATCCTTGATTCGATAATCACGGATTTCTTCCACCGTCAAAGGCATTGGACGAATTTCATTCCAATACAATGAATCGCGCTTGTTGGCTTCTTTCTCGACGGAAAACACTTCGGCATCAAAGAATTTTTTGGGCAAATTAGGCTCTACTTCGTAGTTGGAATATACAAATGCCGCATAACCGCCCCCTTCAAAACCAAAGGCTTTGAAATTGAAAGTGAGTTTTTGGGAGCGTGGCAACCAGACCTCAGTGCCTTGAATGGGTGCGTAAATCAATTGGGCAGTAGCTGAATCAATGAACTCGACTACATCTTTTCGCATATACAACTCGGCACTGTGGATACGCCAAGTCTCGTCCATAATATAAATAAAGCCCGAATAAGCCGGGGCATTGCGGCGGCGGGGAATGAGGCGAATTTTGAATACAGTTTTGCCATTGTCCACAAAACTACCTTCCAAACGATAGCGGTAGTAACCCATTGCATTGACCGCAATCGGCGATACCACGCCCCGTTCAGTATTGTCTTCTCCTGTGATGTTGTTGTAAAGGTTAATCCAAGCATCGCTGGCTGAATTGAAACTAAAACCGCGATTGTTGCCACTCACGCGCGAAGAAATCATTTTTTCTTTATACGTGTCGGGCTGTTGATAAGCCAGTTCGGAGAGCGATTCTGAGAAATACACAATTCCCGTATCCATCACAATATTAGTCCCAAAAATCGACTTGGGTTTTTTGGTAATTCTCTGCAAACCTTTGGTATAAGCGCGGCATTTGTAGGTTTTTACTTCTTCGCGTTGGTAGTATTTGCGTTTGACTTGGGCTTGGCGAATGATACCATAAGCGGGGTCTTGGTCGGAGGCAAAGACATTGATTTCTTTGAGCAATAAATTTTCCGATTCGAGGGTTACATCTACGATTTGGTCTTCATTCTCAATATTTACTTCAATGGTTTTGGATTTGAAACCCACGTATTGAAATACCAGCTCGTATTTGCCGGAGTTGATTTTGAGGACATAATCACCTTCTTCGTTGGTAGTAGTGCCTTGATTGGTATTTTTGATGGCAATATTGGCAAATTGCAAGGCATTGCCATTGGTGTCGGTCAATCGCCCGCGTATTTTGTGGCTTTGGGCAAAAAGGTTTAAAACATTCAATAAGATTAAAAGCGTAAAACCAAGTTTTCTGAATTTGTTTGACATATTGTTCAATTTGATTAATGGTTATTGGTAAATGAGTGAATAGATTTTTGTGTATTTCAGGTGTATTACCTGTCCTCTCCTGCATTTCTCTCCCTCTTGTACTTCTCCCTCTCCTTTGGAGAGAGCTAGGGAGAGGCTCTAGCTTATCCAATTAAACGGAAATTGGTCTATCAGGAGCAAAAAATCATTACAGTTATGCTTGTTAAAAAAAACTAAAAAACTGCCTAATAAACTGCTTAATGATACATAAGGTTTGTTTTAAACTCAAGACAAACAAAAGGACATTTAAGATGCAGGATAAGCGGTTAAAAACTTTAAAAAAATATAACTAACTGATTGTCAAGTGATTAAATTTTTATAAAGAAATAAAAAATGAATCTTCACCCCTTTTCAGCAAAATTGTAACGCAGGCTGTCTAACCTGCCCACAAATGAATTTGGGTTTAGAATCAAGCTAGACTGTATTGAGAGTGGATAAAGAATCAGCAATTCCCACTGTAGAAATTTTAAACTAACGTGAATATTTTTATAACTAATTGATAATCAAGTAATTATAATGTAAAAAATACATTTTTTCGGTAAATTATAAATTATATTTAAAATAAAATTGT
>JALONJ010000596.1 GCA_025455045.1 Microscillaceae bacterium
ATTGATTATCAATTATTTATGTATTTTGTTATTTTTATAAATATAAAAGTTAAAATATCAAACTTTTATTTAATTATTTTACAGTGGGAATTGCTGTAAAAAAATACACCTGATTTATAACTTGTTGATAATCAGTTAGTTATAAAAATATTCGCGTTCAACTAAGCTATTTGTTCAAAACGATAATAATACCGGCGAAAAATACGATAGGCTTGCCCCAAACTGATTAACCCAATGAGCCAATACATTTGAAACAATATCAAAAAATATCCCCCCATAAATAGCCCGAAAGTCCAACGCAAGTATAAATCCATATTTTCGCCCAAACGATACAAAAGGCAATGAAAATATAACAATATGCCCTCGCCCAATAGAAAAAAAGCGATAAAATCTAAAAGACTTAAGCCTTCAAACATTTGTTGAAATATAAACAAAAACTCTGGCAATAACACAAACGCATACGCCAAAGCCCATTCTGCAAATCGGCGCGGGAAGGAATAAGGCAAGTTGCGGCTAAAATTCAAAAAAGTATTCTCAAAGCACCGGATTTGAAAAACCAGCCCGCAGTTTGCCAACAAACCCAGCCAAAAACCCATAGCTACGATGCGACTATCATAATTTTCGCCTCTGAAAACCACCAAAAAAAACCACAAAAGCAATAAATCAAATCCCTTGAGCAATAGCCACAACCATTTCAAATCATTCAAAATAAACTCTATCACTACTACTGACAAAGGCTTGGGGCTACGCCAATTGAACAGATAAGTAGCTAAAAAATAAGATTTTTCGGAGTTGGGATGATTGATTTTATAATAAAACAAACCCGTACTCAAGCCGCAAACTAAGCAATGAAATAAAACTAATACACTGCTTGTCAGATACTTACCTTGCCCAAAGCCTACCATAGCTACCAACAACCCATACAACAAAACCGGCAAATAAATGATGATTTGTACCAAACCCAAACTCAAAAGCTGAACCAATGGCGAAAACTGATTGAGGATATAAATAAATTCGCTTTCGGGTTCTTGCAATTTTTTCCAAACAAATCTCAAGCACTTCAACCCGTACCAAAGCCATATAATACTCACTAAACCCAAAAATGCCGGAATAGCCAATATACTATCCATAATCGTACGATGGTAATAAACCAACTGCGAACTCGGGACAATACCAAACAACATAATAAAGCAAAACAAAAAAAAGCCCGCATTTATTTCATAAAACCGCCTGATAATCAATTGATTAAGCAAAATAAAAATAGTGTTCATCAGTTGGTATAAGTTACGGTTTTGTTTTGAATAGCTAAAGCATAGTCAAAGGCAAACCCATCAATCAATAGATTTTGATGCGAAGACAAAAGAAAAGATACGGCTTGCGATTGGTGGTAATCTTTGACCAAACTCAAAACCAACCTAACCGCCTCAACATCAATCGTAATCAGTGGCTCATCGAGCAAAATCAAGGTTGGATTTCCCAAAAAAGCCAAAATCAAAGAAAGTTTTTTCAACATTCCGCTTGAGTATGTTCCAACTGGGCGCAAAACATATTCGCTTGCCCCAAAGTGCGCAATCAAGTCCATAGCTTGGTTTTTGGGGGCTTTTTTGGCTTTTGCATACAAATTGACCAAATCTATTCCGCGCACAAAAGACGGATATAGTGGCTCGGCTTCGCCATAATTGACCAATCGGCGATATTTTTGGGCTTGGTCTTTGACCGAATATTGCTGGTTCAAGACAATTTTGCCTCCAAAAGGCAACATTCCGGCTATCATTCTAAACAAGGTAGTTTTGCCCGAGCCATTGCCGCCTTTTAGCCAATAAATACCCGAATTTAATTCTAAATCGGGTATTTCTAAAGCCAAAAAATTGCCATAATATTTTTTAATGTTTTGTAAATGCAACATTTTATTTGTCCAATATTTTTGTAAAACCAAGTCGACCGATTCACTTTTAGATTGGTCAATTTTTGTCGCCAAAAATTACAATTGTGGGTACATTCAATTACAGTGAGCTTAAAAATATCACAATTATTTTCTCCTAAAAAAATGTTAAGCAAGCCTCGAATTTAGTCGGATTTTTAATTATTTGCTTAAATTTATGCTTTAAACCAAAAATCCAAGATTTATGAAAGTTTTATCTCTACTAATTGTTTCATTATTAATGAGTTATGCGGCTTATTTCAATTATTCAGGTACACCTGCCCCCGCCCCTGATTGTGCAGAGGGTTCGGAAAAAATGAGTTGTTGTCAGATGAAGCGCACCGCCCAAACCGATGCCATAGGTTTATTTGCCTCTTTGACCAATGATGTCAATTTTGTAAACAAGCACGAAGAGCCTATTCCCATTCACTACAAAACCCTCGCCGGTGAAAAAATCACCTTCAAAGCCAGCGATGGCGAAGATGCTTCGGCTATGCTTTTTAAAGCCAAAAAAACTTCCAACAATTATTTATTGGTCATTCACGAATGGTGGGGCTTAAACGACCACATTCAAAAAGAAGCCGAAAGATTTTACAATGACCTGAAGAAAAAAAATGTCAATGTCATAGCCCTCGATATGTATGACGGCAAAATAGCCACCACCCGCGAAGATGCCGCCAAATATATGCAAGCGATGAAAACCGAGCGCGGCGCGGCAATCGTGCAAGGATTACTGAATTATGTAGGCAAAAACGCCAAAATAGCCACCGTAGGCTGGTGTTTTGGTGGGGGTTGGTCTTTGCAATCGTCGATCATTGCCGAAAATCAGGCAGTTGGGTGCATCATTTATTATGGAATGCCCGAAAAAGACAAAGAACGACTCAAAAAACTAAATGCCGAAGTATTGGGGATTTTTGCCGGTCAAGAACAATGGATAAGCCCCAAACTTGTGCAAGAATTTGAAGCAAATTTGAAGGAGTTGGGCAAAAAAAATACCATCAAAATGTTTGATGCTGACCACGCTTTTGCCAATCCCAGCAATCCCAAATACAACAAAGTGATGGCAGAAGAAGCCTACGCAATGAGTTTGAAGTTTTTGAAATCTAAATTCTAATGTATTGTATGAGTAAATGAGCATATTTTATACTCACTCAAAAGCGGTTTTTGGGCAGAAATCGCTCTATTCTACTTCGGCAAAGTTTTAAACTTTGCCGAAGTTCAAAAATCAATTAGTTTTGATTATATTCGCTTGGCTACTTCCGGCAAACTATTTCAGTGGAAAGGTGTAAATAATAAGTTGGTTATTTTTTAGATAAAATACTGATAATCAATGTTTTACAACTTGTCCGCCTCTGGTGGATTAACCCACCGGCACATTTTCAATACTTCGGACAGTTTTTGTAAGTAATTGACAATCAACAGGTTATGCTATTTTAGATATTTTTTGTAATACTACTATACAAAATATGTTTTCACGCA
>JALONJ010000597.1 GCA_025455045.1 Microscillaceae bacterium
GTTTGAAGCGAGCTTCAGCGAGCGACTAAGCGAATTTTCGGCTTTCGGTTCAAAAATTCAGGATAGTGTAGGGTTGCTTGGTTTCGTTGTTTCTTTTTTGTCAAGAAAAAAGAAGGTTGTAAAAAAAGTGTATTTATAATCACCTCATTATCAATTAGTTACAGAAAACCTATTTTTAAATATTCTAAAAAATCAAACATTCGGTTAAAATTTCTACAGTGGGAATTGCTGTTTTATCAGAAAGTAAATAAAATAACCACAAACCCAATCAGGATTTGTGGTCGTCAGAAAGTTTATTCCATTCGCCACTATCTTAAGCTACATTATGCACAAAAGTATGCACTTCGGGAGCGATAAAGCCATTTTTTCGGAGAGCATTTCGCAATTGTTCATTCAAACTTGCCCCTACATCGGCATTTTGGGCGGGGGCGGTAAAACATTTGACAATTACTTCCAGACTACTGACTTTGGTATGCGCTACTCCCACACTGGGCGCGGGGCTGGGCAAAACCCCGCTCTCGGCTTGCAAAACCGGCATCAAAGCATTGCGCACTTGTTGAATATCGGTATTGGCATCTAATTCAAATTTGAACTCCAGCAGTAAGGTTTGCTCCTGAGATTCATTGACAATAATGCCATTGGAAAGCGGTCCATTGGGTATAATAATGGTTTTGCCTTCGGGAGTCTTAAGAATGGTACAAAATATTTGGATTTCTTTGACCTCACCCGCCTTGCCTTGCGCCACAATCATATCGCCGACTTTGAACGGACGAAAGATGAGAATCAACACCCCACCGGCAAAATTTGCCAAACTGCCTTGCAAAGCCAAACCTACCGCCAAACTCGCCGCCCCCAAAATAGCCACAAACGAAGTGGTTTGAATCCCAATCATACTCGCTACACTCAACACCAATACCACTTGCAAGGTTACACGCACCAAACTGGTCAAAAACGACCGAAGCGAAATATCCAAATCTTGTTTGCTCATTGCCACAGCTACCATTTTGGCAACCCGAGCTATCAACCACCAGCCTAGAACCAATACTACGACTGCCAAAGCTAACTGTGGCAGAAAATTAAGGGCATTTTTGATAAATTCTTCCATCATTTTTAAAATTTGAGATGATTAAACTAAATGACACTCAAAAATTAAAATTATTGGTCTTAGTGCAAAATTTAACTGATTATTTTTGCTTTAAGTTTATGTAAATATTTGATTATCAGTATATTACGCTTATCCGAGATAAAGATTCAAACCAAGCCCTTAGTTTATAATTCTTTTTTGCTCAATCGCCGATTTTTCATAATATAAATCACTTTGCGAGGCTCCCACTCGGGGTCTTCGCCATATTCGTTTTTGGCAACCAACTCGGAGGTTTCGAGATGAACAGGCGCACCCCACAAGTACTCAATGCCCAGCATTGTACTCTCAATAAAATCAGTTATCAAGCCTTTACCTTCAAATTTATGCACCAGATACAGTCGCTCATCGGTGGTTTTGTTGGTATCGGCATATATCAAAGGCGGATGATACAAAGATTCAATCAGCATATTTTGATAATCTTCGGATTTGCGGCTTTTGACATAGTATTGATACACTTCGCGCTCCTCATCGTAGCGTTTGCCGGTAACAAAAAGGCTGTGTTTATCCACAAACTCCTGACTTACAAAGGTTTTGATGAGGGTAAAATCCGAAAAATTATTTCTTAGATTAAAAATTGCAGCTTTGCCTTGCGAGGTTTGGCGGTCATAACTTTCGCGTTGTTCAATATTTTCAATTTTTTGAAAATCAAAGGTCAATTTGCCTTTATCAGCCAACTCCTCAACGTACTGAATCAGGCGCAAACCTATAGCATAAGGATTCAGACCCACTCTTGAGATAGAAGTAACCATTGCATTGATTTTGGCGTAGGCGATTTCGTGTCCTTTGATGCGCTCGTCCTTGCGAAACAACTCATCGTGCCAGTAGCTTGCCCAGCCTTCATTGATGATTTTGGTACGGATTTGCGGTTCAAAATAGATAGCCGTATTGCGCACTACACTCATCACTGACTTCATCCACTTGTTTTTTTCGCGTTTGAGAAAAGGGGAGTTGTCGCGCACAAACTCTATCAAATCCATTGGCAAAACCTCGGTTTCGGCTTTGCTAATAAATTGATTGTATTTGTTTTGAAACTCAGGATATTTGGATTTTACTTCCGAAAAAAAGAGATTTTCGGCAACATTTTCGTCATTCTCGACCAGCGCGTTATAACGTGCTACTTCATTATACACCTCCGACTCAGATACTTTGACCATTTCTTGCAAAAAATCGCCAAAGTAAAAATCCAGCATAGTCGGGCTGGTAGTATCATTGGGAAAACTCCGCCGCATCAGCTCATTGAAATAACCATTCAAATTGTTGATGCCCCGACTAAACTCAATGGCATAATCGACCCACCGCCCGTGTTCGCTTCGCAGGTTGGCTATCAGGCGTTTGTCTGCCAAAGCCTGCCCAACAAAATCATCATTCCAAGTATTGGCAAACAGCCGATTGTGTTGAAAAAAATCGATGTGTGCCAACACGTGATAAAAAATCATAATGTTGAGCCAATCGGGGTTGTTGTCATTATAAAACGAAATCGCGGGGCGCGAATTAATCACCGTTTCGTAGGGGTTGTGCGGAAAGGCTTTGTATTTGCCAATTTCTTTCAAAACTTCTACATCATTGACCCAATAATCGTACAAAGTCGGAATCATCACTTTGGGCGACAGCTCCAACAAATCGCGGTTCGAGACTATATACTCCAGCGTATCGCTCTCAAATTGTAAGCCCGCGTCTTTGGCGCGAACTTTACACTCTTCCATAATGGCTTTGGTGCGTTGGTCAATCAATTGCATATTTTTATCAATTAAAAATTTGGAATATGGAGTGTGGAGAATTTGTTTAAAATAAAATTACAAATACCTGATAATCAATGAGTTATAAACAAAAAAATGCAAGCTCATCAACCATCTTTCCTAAATTGAGGGCTTTTGGTATAAGAATAACAATTTTTACCGAAAAAAATTTTGTGATAGGTCAAATAATTAAAATAAAAGAGAAGTTTTTGTAAACAATTAATAATCAGCCAAAAGCGGACACGGTCAATTAGTTGATATAAAAAATAATTTGTTGTTATTAAATAGCATTTAACTTATTGATAATCAAACATTTACGAGCTATTTATTTTACAAAAGAGCTACCCTTGATTTTATATCAAATGGGGGCTTTGGCGAAAGAACTTAAAATAAATTTTATTTTCAGCAATTCCCACTGTAGAAATTTTAAACGAATGTTTGATTTTTTAGAATATTTAAAAATAGCTTTTATGTAACTAATTGATAATGAGGTGATTATAAATACACTTTTTTTACAAC
>JALONJ010000598.1 GCA_025455045.1 Microscillaceae bacterium
AAAATAAATTTTAATTTCTATTTTGTTAATAAGTACCTGATTATCAGTTACTTGCAACTAATATCATCTTAATTTACCACAAAGTTCACTATTTAGGCATCAAGAAACCCAAAGTTCTTCGTGTACTTTGTAGTCATTTTCTCAGTGTTCTTTGTGTTTAAATAGTTTATTCTTGCCTTAGCTTTTGCAAATAAAATTTATATAAGTGTTTGATTTACAGATGTTTATACCGCTTTTAATAAAACAAATTAAATATGGTCTAAAGCCGCTTGTGCGCACGAGCTAGGAATAATTACAAGATAAGATAAACATTTGCAATGATATAAATACTTGACCGTGCCTACCTCTGACTGATAATCCTCCAAAGGCGGATACGGTCGGGTAGTTATATAATTTCTAATTCCTAATTTCCTAGACAGCCTGCTTTACAATTTTTCGGAAAAATTGTCAAGAATCACCCTCAAAACAATTGTTTTCAACTGCCAAACGACTTCAAAATAATTTCCCCGAAAAAAAATTGTATTTAGCACAATTAGCCCACTCATTTATTATCTTTGCTTTGATTTAGGCAAGGAGAAGGCATAAGAACCAAACTTTTCTACTAATCAATTGATAATCAAATAGTTATACTAAAATAAGTCTTGAATGAGCATCACAATTACTGACCAAAAACATTTTGCTCTCATTGCCCAAGAATTGAATATTTCGGATAGGCAAGTAGCGATGACTGCCCTGTTGCTCGATGACGGCGCAACCATTCCTTTTATCGCCCGCTATCGCAAGGAGGCTACCGGCAGTCTGGATGAGGTGTTGATTGCCAATATCCGCGACCGCCTTACCCAACTCCGCGAACTCGAGAAGCGCAAAGAGGCAATTCTCAAATCTATTGAGGAGCAAGGTAAACTGACCGAAGAATTGCGCCAGCAAATCGAAACCGCCGAAACAATGGCGCGCTTGGAGGATATTTATCTGCCTTACAAACCCAAACGCCGCACTCGCGCCACTATTGCCAAAGAAAAAGGCTTGGAACCACTCGGTGAAAAAATATTTGCCCAAGAGGATTTTGACATCTTGGCAGAAGCCCAAAAATACATTGATGCCGAAAAAGGCGTAAATGACATAGAAGAAGCTCTGGCGGGCGCACGCGACATCATTGCCGAAAAAGTCAATGAAGATGCCAACGCCCGAGCTGCCATTCGCAATATTTTTACCGACAAAGGACTCTATGTCGCCAAAGTAATCAACGGCAAAGAAGAAGAAGGACAAAAATTCAAAGATTATTTTGATTGGAATGAGCCACTCAAAGATGCTCCCTCGCACCGCGTACTTGCCTTGCGCCGAGCCGAAAAAGAAGGCATCATTTCGCTAGACCTTGCCCCCGAAGAGGAAGAATCAATTGATAAACTCGAGGGAATGTTTATCAAAAAACACAATGCCACCGCCGAACAACTCAAATTGGCAATCAAAGATTCGTACAAACGCCTGATGAAGCCTTCCTTGGAAACCGAAGTGCGCTTACTTTCCAAACAAAAAGCCGACGAAGACGCAATTCGAGTTTTTGCCGACAATCTGCGCCAATTGTTGCTTGCTTCGCCGCTTGGCACCAAAAAAGTACTGGCAATTGACCCCGGATTTCGCACCGGTTGCAAAGTAGTCTGCCTCAACGAAAACGGCAAATTGTTGCACAATGAAGTGATTTTTCCAGAGCGGCGCAAAACCGAAGCTGGCGAAACCGTCAAACAATTGTGTCAAGCCTATCAAATAGAAGCCATTGCCATTGGCAACGGTACCGCCAGCCGCGAGACCGAGTCATTTGTTCGAAGTTTGGATTTGCCGCAAGGCTTATTAATTGTTATGGTCAATGAAAGCGGCGCATCGGTCTATTCAGCTTCCGATGTAGCCCGCGAGGAGTTCCCTGATTTCGACATTACAGTTCGCGGGGCAGTCTCAATTGGTCGCCGTTTACAAGACCCTCTGGCAGAATTGGTCAAAATCGACCCTAAATCCATCGGAGTAGGGCAATATCAGCACGATGTGGATCAAAGTTTATTAAAAAATGCCCTCGACGATGTTGTAATGAGTTCGGTAAATGCCGTAGGTGTAGAAGTAAATACCGCCAGCAAACAACTTTTGACGTATGTTTCGGGTTTAGGACCGGCTTTGGCGCAAAATATCATTGAGTTTCGCAACCAAAATGGAGCTTTCAAAACGCGGGAAGACCTGAAAAAAGTTCCGCGCTTGGGCGAAAAAGCCTTTGAACAATGCGCCGGTTTCTTGCGCATTCGACAAGCCGAAAACCCCTTGGATAGCAGTGCCGTACACCCCGAAAGCTACGAGATTGTTGCCCAAATGGCAAAAGACTTGGGTTGCACCGTGGCTGATTTGATGAAAGATGATACCCTACGCAAACAAATTGATTTGAAAAAATATGTAACCGAAATGTTTGGCTTGCCTACCCTCACCGATATAGTTGCCGAACTTGCCAAGCCCGGGCGCGACCCCCGCGATAAATTTGAGATGGTAGAATTTGCCGAAGGCATCAACTCGATTGATGATTTGCGAGTAGGAATGAAATTGACGGGTATTGTAACCAATGTAACCAATTTTGGCGCGTTTGTCGATATTGGCGTGCATCAAGATGGCTTAGTGCATATCAGCCAATTGGCAAACAAATTTGTCAGCAATCCCCACGATATTGTCAAAGTCCAACAAAAAGTGTCGGTTACAGTAACTGAAGTTGACATAGCCCGCAAACGTATTGCCCTCTCAATGAAGGACGAAACTGCTCCCGCCGAGAAAAAGCCTTTTCATAAAAACAAAGACGACAAAAAGTCGTTTGACAAAAAGCCTTTTGAAAAGAAAAATTTTGACAAAAAACCTTATGATAATCAAAAAGGCTCAGACAACAAGGCTTCGCAAGATAAAACTACTTCGGCATCGGATAAATTTAAACAAAAATACCAAAACGATAAAACGGATAAAAAACCGATAACCAATCAGAAGCCGCAGAATAAGCCCCAAAAATCTAATGAAGATGATAGCGACTCCGATTTCAAATCCAAATTGGAGGCTTTGAAAAATAAATTCAAATAAACCCTCTTTTTCTGATAAAAATTAAAACATAATTCATTGATTATCAATGAATTATGTTTTTTGTTAATAGTTGAACAAATTTGACTCAGTCATATCTCTTGCCCGCTTATTGATTTTTTGGGTGGTTATTTTCAATTAGGAATTAATAATTGGGAATTAATAATTATTTAATTACCTCATTTTCAGTTAGTTATGATTTTAAAAAGGTTCTTCACCACTTTTCAGGAATGAAAATCTTTTTTCTGAAATTTATCAATTTCAGTGATTCTGAGCATTAATGAACCAAGCGATAGCTTGGTGAA
>JALONJ010000143.1 GCA_025455045.1 Microscillaceae bacterium
TTTCACCAAGCTATCGCTTGGTTCATTAATGCTCAGAATCACTGAAATTGATAAATTTCAGAAAAAAAATTCTCATTCCTGAAAAGTGGTGAAGAACCCATATTTTTTTATAAATACCTCATAATCAGTTAGTTATATAATCTTTAAAAAAACCAAGAAGATTGAATTAAATCATATTGTTAAATTTATTTTTTTCCATATAGTTTCATACCGGCATCATAATATTTGTCGCCGGGCTTCCAGAATGGGGCTTGTGGAGCATTGCCAATCATTCGGCAGGTATAAACATAGGCACTAAAAAACTTAAACAAATAATCATAGTCCAAATTATTGGGTTGGTCGGCGGGTTGATGGTAAAATTTATTGATTTCATCATCAAAAGCCTTCAAGCCTAAGCTAAATGTGGGGGCGGGAATCCCTTTTTTGGCAAAATTGACATTATCCGAGCGGTCAAATAGGTTTTGCTCCGGCGCGGGGTCATCAATGGCTTTGAGTCCGTAGGTCTCGCAAGCTTTTTGAATAAAAACATCGGCGGTTGTGCGCCCCAGCCCCATTATCATCGCAATACTTGTATCATTGTATCCGGCATTGTCGCTGTTGAAACAATAGACGATATTTTTCAATTCAATAGGCGAATGATTGACAAACCACTCGCTACCCAACAAGCCTTTTTCTTCGCCGGTAAAGAAGATAAACAAAGCCGAGCGTTTGGTAGGATTTAGGGCTAAGTTTTCGGCAGTACTGAGTACCGTAACTGTTCCTACGGCATTGTCGCGTGCGCCATTGTATATGCTATCGCCTTCGGCATCGGCTCTACCTACGCCTACGTGGTCATAATGTGCCGAATATACTACATATTCATTTTTCAATTGGGGGTCGTTGCCCTCCAAATAGCCAATGATGTTGTAAGTATTAAATTTTTTGGCAACACCGGTTTTAATTTTGACTTGCGCCTTGATTTTGTCTTTGGGTTTTCGTTTGATTTGCCAAAATTTCAAAATAGTGTCATCAGGATCGTGCATCCAAATATGAGGAATGCCTCTTTCTTCATCATCTAAGCCCGAGCGGTCGGTGTGCAAAAAATAAACCAATTGCTTCCACGGAATTTGTTGATTTTTGTATAGTTCTACCAGCGCAATCGCTCCTTTGTCCATCGCCATTTTGCGCTTGCTTCCACCGGCATAAAACCACTCTTGGGGGCTACCGCCTTCTGCCAAACCCGGGCGAACAAATACAATCTTGCCTCTGACATCTGCTTTTTTGAAGTCGGCTTCGGTGCCATAATTCAAAAATACAGCTTCGGCATCGGCTTGTATATCCGTGCCTTGAATCATAATGGTATGGTCTTTTACCACATAATTTTGATTGTTGAGCGCAATGCTTACTTCTTCAGGTTTTGCCTGATTTTTCATTTTTACGGGCTGATAATAGTCGGGATAATCCGCCAAAGGTTTCACCCCAAAACTTTTTAATTGGGTAGCCAAATACCGGGCGGCTATCAACTGCTCAGGTGAAGGTGTGTCGCGCCCGCGCAACTCATCGGAAGCCAAAAACTGTAAATGGCTCTCAATCTTAGCTTTGCGCACAGTGGCATTGGTCAATTGTTGGTCGTCTTGGGCATACACTACAAAAAATAAAAAAAAGGTATGGAGGAATAATAAGGTTCTTTTCATAGTTTACATTTGTTTTGAGTGGGCAATTTAGAATATTATCCCCAAAAAACAGATAGGTGAGTTATCAAACCTTGCCACATTTAAGGTGGGTATTTAAAAACCTTATTAAAAAAATACAAATTTTATTTATAAATTTTAAAAATATACTTTCTAAATTAAGAATCAAATACTACTTTTAAAATATTGACTATCAGATACTTAAAATTAATTTTTAAAATCAAAAGATTATCTTTACTACAATTTTTGCAATTATTTTATTTCTAAAAATATACGAATTATACAATTTTATTTTTTATATAAATAATTTATTTTATAAAATATAACTAATTGATTATCAATTAGTTATCAAAACATTCATTTTAAAATATTTACCTTAATTTTATGAAAAATAGTTTACCATTCAAAAAAATCGGACAAATCAGCTTATTTGGGCTTATATGCTTTGTTTGCGGGGCATTTTTGCCACTTTATCTTTCGGACCAAATCACGCTTGAGGTGGTAAAATCAGCCGAAAAAATCATCGGCTTAGAGTTTACCCAAGCCGAAGCCGATTCAATGCTCGAAGAACTCAACGACCAACGCCGACAATATGCCGAAATACGCCAAACCGATATTCCCAACGCCCTTGCGCCCAGCCTCGTTTTCAATCCTTTGCCGGTGGGTTTCACCCTTGACAAAACCCAAAAACCTTTTAGCTTGGGCAAAATTGAAAAAGTCAAACTGCCGACTTCACGCGATGATTTGGCTTTTTATTCCGTTCAACAACTTGCCGAGCTATTGCGAACCAAGCAAATCACGGCGGTTGAGCTTACCCAATTCTTTTTGGCAAGATTGAAAAAATACGATTCAAAACTATACTGTGTCATCAGCCTCACCGAAGAACGCGCCCTAGCCCAAGCGCAAAAAGCCGATGCCGAAATCAAACAAGGCAAATATCGGGGTTTGCTCCACGGTATTCCTTATGGAGCTAAAGATTTACTGGCGGTCAAAGGCTACAAAACCACTTGGGGAGCCGAACCCTACCAAAATCAAGAATTTGAGTACGATGCTTCTGTAATCCGCCAGCTTGATGAGGCGGGGGCTATTTTGGTTGCCAAACTTACTCTAGGAGCTTTGGCTTGGGGCGATGTCTGGTTTGGCGGTATGACCCGCAATCCGTGGAATCTTGCGCAAGGCTCAAGTGGCTCATCGGCTGGTTCGGCTTCGGCGGTGGCGGCGGGCTTGGTACCCTTTGCCATTGGTTCCGAAACTTGGGGTTCGATTGTTTCGCCTGCGACTGTGTGTGGCACTACGGGTTTGCGACCAACCTTTGGGCGGGTGAGTAAGCACGGGGCAATGGCTTTGAGTTGGTCAATGGACAAATTGGGTCCCATCACTCGGACTGCCGAAGATTGTGCCATCATTTTAAATACCATCAACGGCGCAGATGGGTTGGATTTGAGTGTAATAGATGCCCCTTTTAATTATGATGCTAAGAAAAACTATAAAACTTTGAAAGTCGGTTATTTGAAAAAACTCTTTCAAGCGCAATATGGCTTCAAAGAAAACGATAGCCTGAGCCTGCAAAAATTTAAAGATTTGGGCATTGAGCTGGTGCCGGTAGAATTTCCTGAGTTTCCTGATATTAGTTTTTTGCTTTCTGCCGAAGCCGCCGCCGCTTTTGACGCGCTTACCCGCACCAATCGAGATGATATGCTCAAACGCCAAATGAAACGGGCTTGGCCCAATACTTTTCGGGCGGCACGGTTTATTCCGGCGGTAGAGTACATCAATGCCCAGCGAATCCGCAGCCAAATTATTGCCCAAATGGCGGAAAAAATGAAAAACCTTGATGTAGTCATTGCCCCCTCTTGGTATGGCAATACGCTTTTGCTGACCAACCTGACCGGGCATCCTTGCCTAGTTATGCCCAATGGATTTAACAAAAACGGCACACCCACCAGCATCAGTCTCATTGGTAAATTATTTGGCGAAGCCGACCTGATTACGCTCGGCAAAGCCTTTCAGGATAACAGTGCGTTTCATCGCCAAAAGCCGAAATTAGATTAGATAATATGTAAATAATTGATAATCAATTAGTTAAATCATTTTTGATATTATTTCTAAATTGTTGGGGTTTGTAAAATCTCTGTTGGTCTCGAGATTACAGAGTTTGAATTAAAGCGGTTGTTTGAATGTAGTCCGAAATTTCTATAGACCAACAACGGAGGAATAGGTATGATGTAGCGAGAGCTATGAAAAATAGATAAGTACCTGATAATCAGGTTTTGTATTTTGAATGTTGTTTTTACCACTTTAACTTTGGAAATTTAAGGCGGTTTTTCGCTTGAGGCGAAAAAAAGCGAGACACTTTTGGAATCATTGGCACAAGTCAGAGGCTTGCATTAGTGAAGGGGTTTAACATTATTCACTCTACATTACTCTACATTATTAACTATTGATGATTATGAAGCTATTTTTTTACAAAACCGGAAATTTTATCATTGTTTTACTACTTTTTGCCCATCTCTACAACAATCATCGGGGTTTGCCGATTCCGGTGATTGATGCCCAAAGCCGAGAGCTTACCCAATTGATGAAAACCTACGAAATTCACTTTATCGGCGGCTGGCACACCCTCAACCAAACCATTTGGGGTTATGACATCACTTGGGCTTTGTTTATCATTTTTACTTTTTTGGTCAATCGCTTTGTTTTGCGCGCCAAGCCCCAAAATCGGGCTTTGTTGCGCAATATTGCTTTCGCAAATTTTATTTTGTGGGGTGGGGGTATGATTGCGGCTTTGGTTTTTTGGAGTATTCCTCAACAAGTATTTTTTATCGCTCTTACGCTGTGTTTTGGTTTATCGTATTGGTTGGAGAACCGCCCCATCAAGCCCAAACCCGACCGTATATGTATTGTAGGTGCCGGAGCTGCCGGACTCACGGCTGCCTATCAATTGAAAAAACAAGGCTACACCCACGTAAAAGTTTTGGAAAAACTGGGAAGAATTGGGGGCAAATGCCTTACAATTGATTACGAACATCGTCCTTTTGACTTTGGCGGACACGAAATGCTTGGTGGGTATAATGATGTATTGGACATCGCCGCCGAAGTAGGCGCACCGAGTCGTACGAGCATCAAGCCTTTGGTGTATAATAAAGATCAACAGCAATACTTAAGTTTTAAAGACTCAATGACGGCTCTGGGCTATACCAATTGGCAAGTAATGATAGCCTCGATGCGTTATTTTTGGCTGGTTTTGTTCAAATATCGTAAGTTCTCGAATCCGGCTTCGGGATTCGCCAATACTCCGCCCGAACTAATGAAACCTTTGGAAGTATGGCTCAAAGAAAAAAAACTCGAGGCTTTGACCGGAATTTTAATGTTTGTGGTAAGGGTGCAGGGTTATGGCAGTTTTAGCGATACCTCGGCGGCGTATTTTGTCAAGTTTATGGGCTGGCGAAATTGGATTACTTTGGTGCTTTCGGGTATCAATATTTCCAAAAAATGGCCTCGGGTGTTTGTCAATGGAATGGAGAGTTTTTTGCAATTGCTGGCAAATCAAGTAGATGTAAGCCTGAATGTAAACATCACCCGAATTGAACGCAAGGACAATAAAGTCCAAGTTTACCTTGCCAACGAAGCCAAACCGCAAGAGTTTGACACTCTGATTGTATGCACACCTTTAGACCTTGCTACGGTATCATTTATGGATTTAGATGCTACAGAAAGAGAAATTTTTGGTAAAATTATTTACAGTCCTATGTACTCGACGGCTTGCGAAGTACAGGGGCTACCCGCCGGGGTGGTGGCTACCGTACCCCTCAATGATTTGAGTTTGGGACAATACACCGGTTATATTCGAGATTATGAAAATATAAATATCGCTTTGTTTTATTCTTTGAGCAAAGAGGTAAGCCCCCAAGCCGGCGCAAACATCCTCGAGGAAATCAAAACAGTTTTGGCAAAACTCCCACCCTATCAAGGCGTACAGCCGCAGTTGATTAAGCTCTTAGACCAAGAAGGCTGGAATTATTTTCCCCACGTAAGCCCCGATGAATATACTCAAGGATTTTACAATCGTTTGGAAGAGTTGCAAGGTCAAAAAAATACTTACTATGCGTCTTCTTTGTTCTCTTTTGAAGTAGTAGGGCATACTGTAGCGTATAGCAAAAAAATAATTGAGACTTATTTCTAAATAATATTGACATAAGATATTGATTATCAATGATTTATACTTAAGTGGTGACTGTTTTTGTAAACCAAATACCCCAAGGGCTTGGAATAATAATTGTTAAATATTTTTTAGTCTTTATAAATCAACTTAATTTTAGCCTGCAAAACCGGCAATAATAATGATGAACGATTCTTGGAATATTTTAGAAACTTTATATCGCAAACTCGACAATTTGCTTGCCTAAACTTAGGGCTTTTGTGCGTCAATTTGTAGAGTAGATTGGATTATAAATCAAATTCTTCCGAAGGTTAGAAATAGAATAAATACATTTTATTGTGTATAAGTATCTGATTATCAGATACTTATATTTTTGAGAAATATTAGCTTATGGCTAAAAAACTACAAATGATATGAGATTTTGCAAGCTAATCAGCTTATTGCTATTGAGTTTGTTATGGACAAACCAAGGATTTGCCCAAGCCAAGCCAATCATAGAGCTTTCGCCCCAGCGTACAATTTATGAAATAGGTAAATTCATTTATTTTTATGAAGACAAAACCAATCAACTGACTTTTACCGAAATTTCTAAGCCCGATTTTAACCCTAAATTCTCGATTTCACCCAAAGAAGCCTTAAATTTTGGGGTTTCCGCTTCAACGATTTGGATTAAATTTACTTTAAAAAATCAAGAACCAGCTAAAATCAAAAATTGGCTAATCTCTTTAGACTACCCCTTGATTGATTATATCAATTTGTACGAATCCACCGCTTCGGGGCAATGGAAAATTCATAAAAACGGCGATATGCTACCCTTCGCGGAGCGCGCCGTAAAAAATCGCAATTTTACTTTTCCCATCACACTTGACCATACTGAGCCGCGTACCTATTACTTGCAATGCAGTACTACCGGTTCTTTACAAATCAATCTAAATATCAGTTCGGAGCTACGATTTAGCGAGGACAATACGGGCGCCGAAATCGGCTACGGAATTTTTTTTGGCGTAATCCTCATTATGATACTTTATAATTTGTTTATCTTTTTTAGCCTCCAAGATTTCAATTATTTGTATTATGTAGTAGCTATTGGTATGAATCTGATGGTGCAAGTTTCGTTTAGCGGTCACGGTATTCAATACCTCTGGGGCAACTTTCCGGCGTTTGCCAATACCAGCGTACCGATATTTATGGCGGCTACCAATGTTACAGTTTTGTGGTTTACTGTCAATTTTTTGCATACCCGCCAATATGCCAAAACATTGCATATCGTTTTTTTGGTGATTATCGGGATCAGTCTCATCAATATCGTACTAGCGTTTTTTTTATCTAACCGTACTACCATTAGTTTGGCGGGCGCATTTGCGTTTTTGAACTCAGTTTTACTTTTATTGATAGGCTTGGTTTGTTACCGCAACGGCAATCGCTCGGCTCGGTTTTTTATCATTGCTTGGGCGCTGTTTTTAATTGGAGCTTTTTTGACTTCTATGCGAAATTTTGGACTGATAGCCCCCAGTTTTTTGACTATTCACGGTCTCAAAATCGGCGCAATGTGCGAAGTATTTTTGCTTTCTTTGGCTTTGTCGGACAAGTACAACCTCTTCCGAAAAGAAAAAGAAGAAGCCCAAGCCGAGAGTTTGCGGATTCAAAAAGAAGCCAATGAAACCCTCGAACAAAAAGTACAAGAGCGTACCCAGCAATTGAAAGTGGCTAATGACGAAATCACCCAACAACGCGATAACCTCATTGAATTGAATGAGGAAATTCAGCAACAAAAAGAAGAAATCTTGGCACAAAGAAACAATTTGGAAGTTACTTATGCCGATTTGGAGTGGAAAAACAAACAAATTGTGTCTAGCATCACGTATGCCAAACGGATTCAAGATGCAATGTTGCCTTCCATAGACCGAATTACTACTGAACTACCCGAATCTTTTGTGATGTTTCGCCCGCGCGACATTGTATCGGGCGATTTTTATTATTTTGAAGTCGAGAAAGACAAAATCATCATTGCTGCCATCGATTGTACGGGGCACGGCGTTCCGGGGGCGTTTATGAGTATGATGAGCAACGAAATCTTGGGGCGAATTATCAATGAAAAACACATTACATCGCCCGACCTGATTTTGGCAGAAATGCACTTGGGCGTAAAAAACGCCCTCAAACAATCCGAAACCAACAATCGAGACGGAATGGATATGGCAATTTTGGTCATTGACAAAGCCGCCCAAACCGTTGAGTATGCCGGCGCAAAAAACTCTTTATATTACTGTTGTGGTGGCGAAATCCAACAAATCAATGCTTCAAAACAATTTATTGGCGGTTTGCAAGTAAATACCGAAACCACCTTTGACAAACACCTTATTCCGATTCAATCGCCGACCACTTTTTATATTTACTCGGACGGCTATCAAGATGAATTTGGCGGACCAGACGGGAAGAAATTTATGGCTAAAAACTTTCGTAAGTTACTGCACGACATTCATCAAGAACCAATGAACACCCAAAAAGAAATACTAGAACGTACAATGGACGACTGGTTGGGCAATCAATTCCCGCAGATTGATGATATTTTGGTAATTGGAGTTAGGCTTTAGCTATCTGACTGATAATCAATGTGTTGTAGTAATTAGGGCATTTAAAAAAATATTACAATACAGTTATATTTTCGCGCAAAGACGCTAAGGCGCAAAGTGCTGACTCTGTTTCGCCAAAGGCGAACATATCTCGCCTCTAGCGGATAATCAATAACTTAGTTCATAAAAAATATTGACTAATTTATTAATAATCAGCAAATTAGCGAATTAATCAATTGATGTATCTATTTAGTCCCTAAAACTTATGTTAAAAAAAATTTTACTTTTCGGATTAGTGATTTTAGTCGTTTTGGCGGGTATTTTGATCTTCAACACTTACAATCTTACTTCCAAGCAAATGAAAATTGCCCCAATTCGGGCGGCGGCAATTGACAAGCAACAATCCGCCGAAAATCTAGCCGGAGCAATCCGTTTCCCTACAGTCTCGCAATTTCACCAGTTTTATGACCGTAGCAAGCCTTTTATTGAACTGCATCAATACCTCGAGAAAACCTACCCCTTGGTTCACCAAAAATTAAAAAAAGAAACGGTCAGCCAATATAGTCTGGTTTTTACTTGGCAGGGCAAAAATCCGGCTCTAAAACCGATTTTGCTGATGGGACACACCGATGTAGTACCCGTTGATGGCGGTTCCGAAAAAGACTGGCAGTTTGAGCCTTTTGCCGGCAAAATAGCGAAGGGCTATATCTTGGGGCGGGGTACTTTGGACGATAAAGTAACCGTAATCGGTATTTTGGAAGCCATAGAAGCCCTTTTAAAAAAGAATTTTCAGCCCGAGCGCACCATTTATTTGGCTTTTGGACACGACGAAGAACTAAGTGGTAGAGAGGGAGCGGTGAATACCGTGAAGCTATTTGCCAGCCGTAAAATTGATTTTGAATACATTTTAGATGAAGGAGGCACTGTGTCCGAAGGCATAGTACCCGGCACCAATGCCCCCATCGCCCTCGTAGGCATCGCCGAAAAAGGCTACGTGAGTTTTCAACTCACCGCCAAAGGCGAAGGCGGACATTCCTCAATGCCTCCGCCGCATACGGCTATCGGCGAGTTGAGCGCGGCAATTCAAAAACTTGAGAACAACCAAATGCCAATGAATATCAGTGGCGCAAGCCAAAAAATGCTCGAGTACCTTGCCCCCGAAATGCCGTTTATGACCCGAATGGCGGTTGCCAACCAATGGCTTTTGGGTGGTTTGTTGAAAGCCCAACTGAGCAAAACCAATTCGGGCAATGCCCTCTTGCGCACCACCACTGCCGCTACGATGATGAGTGGCGGCATAAAAGACAATGTAATTCCCATCAATGCCCAAATGATTGTCAATTTTCGGATTTTGCCCGGCGAAACCGTTGAAGATGTGCAAAGGCATATTATCAAAACCATTGATAATCAGGCGATTAAAGTCAGCACCTTAAACGGCAAAGGCAACAATCCCTCGCCGGTATCCGATGTAAATTCTTGGGGATTTCAGGCCATTCAAAAAACCATTCACGAGATATTTCCCCAAACCATTGTTTGTCCCAATTTGGTGGTAGGAGCAACCGACTCCCGCTATTTTACCGGCTTGAGCAAAAATATATTTCGGTTTATTCCGATTCGCCTCAAACCCGAAGATTTAAAAAGAATTCACGGTACCAACGAGCGCATTTCAGTAGATAATTTTGCCGAATGTGTGCAGTTTTATCAACGGCTGATTGAAAATTCAGCCAAAAAATGAGTATTCTCAGTATTTTTTACTCATTCATCAAAATTTGGGCGCGATTTCCGGCTCTCGGCAAAGCTAGAGCCTCGCTTGCGCGCTATCTCCATAGAGTCGGGTTAGCCAACCCGACTCTATGGAGATAGCGCGCAAGCGGGGTCTCTCCCTTACGGCTTCCATCCGGCGCGCAATTGCTTGAAAAAACTAGCAATTCGTTAAGTTGGAACTGCACTCCTCAAATTGATGCAAGATTTGCAAAAATGCGTCAGGCAATCGTTTTTTGGTTTCAACAATGATAGACGCAGGAATTTGCTGATAATAAGCTTGCGCAATTGCGCCGGCGATTGCCGCCAAAGTATCGCTATCCCCGCCCAAAGAAATAGCCAAGCGAACCGCCGACTCAAAATCATCGGAATCCAAAAAAGCAAGGATAGCCTCGGGTACCGAACCTGCACAACTGACATCAAATTGATACATCGGGCGAATTTGCGCAATGCTTCTCGATAAATCATACCCAAAAGTCTGGCTTACAAAGTCTCGAATCTCAGCTTTGGGCTTACCGGTTCGCGCTAAAAACACCGCCGTTGCCACTGCTTGCGCTCCCTTGATGCCTTCGGGGTGATTATGGCTTACTTCGGCACTGGCTTGTGCCTCTGCCAAAACCTCTGCCAAAGAGTTTTTTAAAAAACCTACGGCACTCACCCGCATTGCCGAGCCATTGGATTGGGCAAAGTAGGGCTGCGGATTATCGCTAAACAACCACTGCCGAAAACTCCGACTAAAACCCACATTGGGGTAGAGTCGCCCATAGTATTGATAACGCTCCACATAATTTTTGTGATTGAGCAAACAATCGGCGACCGCTATAGTCAGAACTGTATCATCAGTAAAATGTGAATCTTCGGCAAACAAGTCAAAATCGGTGGTTTTGAGCATACTTTTTTCAAATACCGACCCGATTACATCGCCAATAATTGCTCCCAGCATAAGTCTTGTATTTTAGGTAAACAAAAAAAGATGAAGATTTCAATTCCAATAGGTTCAATTAAAAGTTTTCAAATGGTTTAGAAAAAAACAATTTAAAAACTATTTCAATTCCAATAGGTTCAATTAAAAGTTTTAAGTACAAGGGTGTATTTAATTGTACCTACTTAAATTCCAAAACGAAATGCAATATTGTAACTACTTGATTATGAGCAGTTTATCAATAAAATCCTTTTTTCTTTGATTTTTTTCAGAAATTCCCCCTCGAGATGAATAAGGAGGTTTCTGAAAAAAATCATTTATTGCCCCAGTTGGCTGGAAACGAAGAAACTTGCATTTCGTTTTGGAATATACCGATGTGGTCTTTTATAACCTATTGATAATCATCGACTTATTATTTAATTTTAAAAATCTAAACTTATTGACTTTTGCCAAATCTAGGTTGCATAATGTTGTTTATACCTTATTTATTTTACAAATATATTAGGTTATGGATTATTTTGATGTTTTTTTTAATCGACAAAGGCTATGCCCAAGATGCTAAGATACAACTCAAAAATTTGGATTCTTTGGGGCAATATTATTGGCAAACGGCTGACTATTCGAAGGCATTAGTCGCTTATAAAAAAGCCCTTTCTTTGGCAGAAAACGTAGTCGATACCCAATGGAAGAGCCGGATTTTGAATTATTTGGGCATTATTTATGAGAATAAAGGTGATTTTGAGGCATCTTTGCAATATCACTTTCAAGCCTTGCGCTTGCGCGAAAAAAGCAATGAAGAACCAGAAATAGCTATTTCTTGTCTCAATATTGGCATTACTTATTCGAGTAGTGGGCAAATCCAAAAAGGCTTAGAATATTACTTTAAATCCCTGAAAATCAATCAGAAAATTAAAAATACCCGCCTTGATGCCCACGCCAATTATCATATTTGTACTGCCTATCGCCGACTCAAGCAATCCGAAAAAGCCATCTTATATGCCCAAAAAGCCTTGCAAATAGCTACGAAAATTAAGGAAATTTCGATTATTATGGATGCCCAAAATGCCTTGGGACTCATCGCAACTACCCAAAAAAAATATGCCCAAGCGCAAGTTTACTATCAAAATGTATGTGATTTAGCTACTAGTCAGCAAGATTGGTTAGTTTTGACAAATAGCTTACAGCATTTTGCGGAAAATTATCAACAAAGTAATGATTTAGGCAAAGCCCGTGAGTATGCCGAAAAAAGCCTAGCTTTAGCTCAAAAACACGAACTCAAAGTCGAGGAAAAAAATGCCTATCAAATATTGGCGGAG
>JALONJ010000599.1 GCA_025455045.1 Microscillaceae bacterium
AGTTGTAAAAAAAGTGTATTTATAATCACCTCATTATCAATTAGTTACATAAAAGCTATTTTTAAATATTCTAAAAAATCAAACATTCGTTTAAAATTTATACAGTGGGAATTGCTGAAACAACTTGCTAATTTTATTTTATAAATAGTTGACCGTGTTCCGCCAAAGGCGAATAATCAATGTATTACAACTTGCCCGCCTCTAGTGGATTAGCATATCAGCACACTAGCACATCAACACATTTTATTAATCACTTTTTATCATACGTCAGGCTCACCAAGCCGGTGTCGAACTGCTCTACTTTGGCAAGTTGCCACGAGGTTTCGAGAGGGTGGTCAGGAAAAAGCGGGATTCCCTTGCCCAAGATGATGGGTACAATGGTCAAAATCATTTTGTCAAGCAAGTTTTCATTCAAAAAGTAAGTTACCAATTGCCCGCCACCTACGAGCCATATATCTTTTTGGGCTTTATACTGGAGTTGCCTGATAAATTCAGGGAAATTTTCGCTGACCACATACGTATCGGGGCTAGTGGCGCGAAAGTCTGGCTGGTGGGTAAACACATACGTAGCCAAGCCCGGATAAGGCCAATCTACGCCAAAACCCATTATTTCTTCATAAGTAGTTCTGCCCATAATGATGGCTTCAATATTTGCCAAAAAATCGCCATAGCCGTAGTCGTCTTCTTCGGACATTGGTATAGCATTGAGCCAATCCAAATTGCCATCAGGGCGGGCAATCATACCATCGAGGCTGGCGGCGATGTATAAGACTATTTTACTCATTTTATTAGAAGTTTGGTTTTATAAAAATAAAGGAAAATCGGCATTTTTTCGATAAATGCTTAAAATTTGCCAAGTGTTTTATATCTTTGCGCGTTTTTTTATGGTTAAATAAAGCAAAAAGATAAACATAGTGAAAAATAATACTTCTTTAGTTGTAAATGTAATTTTGGCAATTGCCGTAGTGATTTTGTATATTCTCCACTTTTCGGGCAATCGCTCTGCCCAAACTACCGTTGGCAATTCAGCTAGTGCTAATAAAAACGCTGACAAATCTATCGCGGCAAGCAATGTCAAAATAGCCTATATCAATACTGATACCTTAATGGATAAGTATGAGTTTGCCAAAGCCACTCGCAAAGACCTCGAGACCAAAGGCAGATTGATTGATGCCGATTTGAATAACCGCAAAACCGGTTTCCAAAATGATATTGCTTCGTATCAGCGCACCGCCGGTACGATGACCCAACAAAAAGCCCAAGAAACCGAACAATTGTTGGCAATGAAAGAACGTGAGTTGGCACAATACCAACAAACGCAACAATCGGAGTTTTTGAAAGAAGAACAAAAGTTGAATGAAAAATTGCGCGACAATGTCAACGATTTTGTAAAAAAATATGCCGAAAGCAATGGCGTTACCTATGTTTTTTCCTATTCAAAAAACAACATTGGGGTGGGGCTGATTTATGGTATCGGAGCAACCGACATCACAATGGAAGTATTGAAAGGCTTGAACGAAGAATACAAAAGCGGGCAAAAGAAAAAATAAGCCGAAATATTCCAATAAAATTTTTGGGGGATAGTTTTAGGAATTAATCATTGGGAATTAGGAATTATTTAATTACCTGACCGTGTCCGCCTTTGGAGGATTTTCAATTGGAAAAGTTTACTTTACTTTATATCTATTCCTTATCAAATTAATTTTTCCGATACATCAAAAATGAGAGTTGAGCAAACTAATTTGTAATTTTGCTTAATTCTCGTTTTTTATTTGGTAGTAAATCAAAACAATAGTTTGTGTAGTTTCTAATTCTGAGTTTCTAGCTGGGAGCTAAGTGATTGAAAATCAAGCAATTAACTGAAATTTTATAAATGCTTGATAATCCGCCAAAGGCGGACGTAGTCAATGAGTAATGAAATATTCACGAAGTATTGAATTATACAAAGCACTCATAAGCAATTGATTATCAATTAATTACAATATTCGAATTCAAAATTTGAGCCTTAAAATTGGGAGCTAAAAACCCAAAATTTATTATTTTTTAACCGATACTCACCTCAAAATCGATAGTATGTCAAATTCCAATTTTATAGATTACGTCAAAATTTATTGTCGCTCGGGCGCGGGCGGCGCGGGTTCGGTGCATTTTCACCGCGAAAAATTTATCGAGAAAGGCGGACCCGACGGTGGAGACGGAGGGCGAGGCGGTCACGTAATTTTGCGCGCCAATCCTCAATTATGGACACTCCTACACTTGAAATATCATCGCCACATCCGCGCCGAAAATGGCGAAAATGGCGCAGGCGCACGTTGCACAGGCGCGCAAGGCAAAGATGCCATCATTGAAGTACCCATAGGCACGGTAGCCCGAGATGCCGAAACCGGCGAGTTTTTGGCAGAAATCACCGAAGGTGGGCAAGAAATCATCCTTTTGCGAGGTGGACGGGGAGGGCTAGGCAACGACCATTTCAAAAGTGCAACCAACCAAACCCCCTACCACGCGCAACCCGGCGAACCCTCGCTCGAGCAAACTGTGATTTTGGAATTAAAATTATTGGCTGATGTAGGGTTGGTGGGCTTTCCCAATGCCGGTAAGTCGACTTTGCTTTCGGTCGTGTCGGCGGCAAAGCCCGAAATCGCCGATTATCCTTTCACCACCTTAGTTCCTAATTTGGGGGTAGTGTCGTATCGTGGTTTTCAATCATTTGTAATGGCTGATATTCCGGGCATTATAGAAGGTGCCGCCGAAGGGCGAGGTTTGGGTATCCGTTTTTTGCGCCACATTGAGCGCAATGCCATTCTTTTGTTTATGGTATCTGCCGAAAGTGCCGATATTCAAAAAGATTATCAAACCCTGTTGCACGAGTTAGAAAAATATAACCCGGAGCTATTGGATAAAAAACGAATTTTGGCAATCACCAAAGCCGATTTGCTCGACGAAGAACTCCACCAACTCATTGCCCAAGAATTGCAATTGGATATTCCTTATTTGTTTATTTCGGCAGTAGCCCAGCAGGGGATTCAAGCCCTCAAAGACCTGATTATGCAGGAGTTGAGCTAGAATTTAGTCGCAAATTTAGGAGTTGAATACTTTTGTGTTAAATGCAACCGACCAAGTCTTACCTTGAGCGAATTATATGTGTTTTGTGGCTAAGACAGGGAGGTTTTGCTTACTGTTTAGCAATCAAAAATAAAATTTTTTAAATGCTTGATAACAACACGTTGGATATTTGAATCTTCGCTACTTTTCAGGAATTGCCTTTAGGAATTCCATTGAATACTGAAAAGCGAGAGCTTTTCAGTGATTCTGAACATTACCAAGCAAAATGAATATTTTGCGAAGGTAGCGAGCGAAGCTCTGAAGAATCTAAAGCGTTGATTATCAAGAGTTT
>JALONJ010000600.1 GCA_025455045.1 Microscillaceae bacterium
TTCCACGCAGGATGACGAGTGGGGAGATGAGTTGGGTTATTTTCAAATATTTCATTTTTTGTACTTTTTTAATATGTTTTAAAATATTCACGTTAATCTTAAGCTGTTTCCAGCATTTTTTTCTGCATAACTTCTTGATTATCAGCAAGTAATCTATCCATTATTTTGTCTTTCCATTCTTGGTCGTTGCCAATCACTAAAGCCAGCAATTTGGCGCGGCGGTAGTACAAATGGCAATTAAACTCCCAAGTTGCACCATTGCCTCCGTGAATGTGAATGTTGTCCGCCGTACAAATAAAACCGGCTTGGCTCGCACTTACCCGCGCAGTAGCCGCCGCCAACGGCAGTTCTGCGGCATCGGTGGACAAAGCCCACGCTCCATAATAGGCATTGGAACGTGCCAACTCCAACTGGGCAAACATATCTACCAATTTGTGTTTGATTGCCTGAAAAGACCCGATTTGCCGCCCAAAGGCATAGCGTTTTTTGGCGTATTCATTTGCCATATCCAAAGCCGATTGCGCATTGCCTACTTGCTCAAAAGCATACAAAACCGCCGCTCTGTCCAAAATTTTTGCCAATAAATGCGCACCTTGCCCAAGCTCGCCTAGCAACTCGGCTTCGGCATTGTTGAAAGTGATTTTGGCAAAACTACGGCTGTTGTCAATGGTATTTTGCTTTTCAATTTTGATGCTATCTTGTTGTAAATCAACTAGATACAAACTCAGTTGTTGATTTTCGGACTTTGCCGCCACTACTGCCAAATGGGCTATATCGCCATCTGGCACGACAATTTTACTGCCCGAAATTTTGCCGTTTTGGACGGCGCAGGCTATTTTGTCGCTACTTACCTTGCCCGCACTTTCGGCAAAAGCCAAGGTGCCGAGTATTTCGCCGGTAGCCAATTTGGGCAAATATTGGGCTTTTTGACTCTCATTGGCGGCTAACAAAATGGCTTCGGTTGCCAAATAAACCGTCGTAGAAAAAGGAATAGGAGCTACGACTCGCCCAATTTCTTCGGCAAGTACACACAACTCCAAATAGCCCAAACCCAAACCACCATAGTTTTCGGGAATGGTAGTACCCAGCCAGCCCAACTCAGCCACTTGTTGCCAAAGTTCAGAATGATAACTTAGGCTGGGGTTATCCAACACTTTGCGTACTTCGGCAGGGCTGCATTTTTTAGTCAAAAAATCACGGGCTTGCTCGCGCAAAAATTCTTGTTCTTGTGAAAATTCAAAATTCATATTTTTAAGGTTTTTAATTCGTAAAAAGATTTTGTGTATTTTTTATAAATACCTGATAATCAATATATAATGAAAAAATTATCAAAGTATTATACGCCGCTTGGAATTTCGGTAAAGGGCAAATCTTTGTCCACCCGAATATCCGCCGGAAGTTTCAACACTCGCTCTGCCAAAATATTCCGCAAAATCTCATCAGAACCACCCGCAATGCGGAGAGCCGGTGAGCTAAAGAACCATTGCTGAAAATAACCTTGTTGCGAGGCATCTTCATCATCGCCGGTGGCGGCAAGGATACCGGCATAGTTTTGCATATCCATCATAAAAGCCGCTTCGTCTTGCTGTTGTTTGGCAATGATGAGCTTACTGACCGATGATTCGGGTCCGGAGTGTTTGCCTTTGGAAAGGTCGGACATCATCCGAAAATTGATGTTGCGCACGCCTGACATTGATACATAAAAATCAGCCATTTGCGCTCTGAGGGCTTTGTCCTCGAGGGCAGGCTTGCCATCAATGGTCATATTGCCCAATTCTGCCAGCATTTGTTTGAAATTGGACTTGTAAAAAGTTCCGATACCGGCGCGTTCATTCATCAAAGTTGTAAGCGCAACTTTCCAGCCCTCACCTTCACGTCCTAAACGCTGGGTATCAGGTATGCGTACATCATTGAAATAAACTTCGTTGAAATCGGCATTGCCGTTGATTTGTTTGATAGGTTTTACTTCAATGCCCGGGCTTTTCATATCCACAAAAAAGTAAGTCAAACCCAAGTGTTTGGGCGCATTGAAGTCGGAGCGCGTAACCAAGATGCCATAGTCGGAGTAGTGCGCCCCCGAAGTCCAAATTTTTTGTCCATTGATTATCCAGTCATCACCATCGCGCACGGCTTTGGTGCGCAGTCCGGCTAAATCCGAACCGGCTCCCGGCTCGCTAAACAACTGACACCAAACTTCTTCGCCGCTTGCCATAGGGGGCAAATAGCGTTTTTTTTGTTCTTCGGTAGCATATACCATCAAAGTAGTGCCTGCCATTTGTTGCCCAATGAAAAAGAAACCCGACAAGCGCGCCAGCTCGCCTTCTTCTTGTTCCCATATTGCTTGTTCTATCAAAGAAGCCCCACGTCCGCCGTATTTTTGTGGCCAGTGAATACAAGCCCAACCGGCGGCGGCGCGTTTTGCCTGCCAAGCCTTGCCCAGAGCCAGAGCAGGCGACAAACCTTTTTTAAATTCCTCTTTCCAATTTTGGGGAGCATTGGCACTGAGCCACTCTCGTACACTTTGACGAAAGGCGGCTTCTGCCGGACTGTCATTAAAATTCATATTTTTATGATTTGAATAAAGATTAAATTTTTTGTCAAAAATAGTTAAGCATTTGATTTTCAATGAGTTATAAATTTGAGTTCACAAATACCTAACGAATAGAGGTTTGCCAAATCCTTCACTTAACCATTTGAAATATACAAATGTTTCTTTGAAAAAGTAAAAATATCAATTATTGCTGATTTTTGAAATTATTGTTGGCAACTTAGGAATTAACAATTAGGAATTAACAATTAATTCTACTTTGGCACTTTAATTTTTTGCACCACATAGGCACATAGAAAACATAGGAAAATACAGTTTCAGCCAGATAATCGAGGGGAAATTTACCCTCTAATTTAAAATTTTTTCACTCATAATTTAACGTGAATATTTTGAAACACATTAAAAAAGTACAAAAAATTAAAGTTTAAAAAAAAACAATCTAAAATCCCCCCAAACCGTCATCCTGTGTGGAACTTTGTTAAATTGTTACCTCTTAGAATTTTTCTGTAATCAATTGAATATCAATGAATTGTGCTTTTATTCAAAAGCGAAAAAAGCCCACAAAGTTCCTTACAGGATGACGTAGTTGCGTTATTTTTATTGGTTCAATTTTTCAATTAACTAATTGATTATCAGTGTTTTATGTATTTCTACAAAAATCATATTAAATATTTATTATATTAAAATAACGTGAATATTTTGAAACACATTAAAAAAGTACAAAAAATTAAAGTTTAAAAAAAAACAATCTAAAATCCCCCCAAACCGTCATCCTGCGTGGAACTTTGTTAAATTGTTACCTCTTAGAATTTTTCTGTAATTAATTGAAAATCAATTCTCGCTTTTCAGTGATTCTGAACGAAGTGAAGAATCTAAAGTGTTGATTATCAAGAGTTTCAGATTCTTCGCTTCGCTCAGAATCACTGAAATTGATAAATTTCAGAAAAAAGATTTTCACTTCTGAAAAGTGGTGAAGAACCTCCCTCCCTCTTTCGGCTAATCTCCCTACAGAATTTTAAAGTGCTGATAATCAATTACTTAACTATCATTATTTTTAATTGGTGTAGTAATTGATAATGCTCAATAATCAAATTTAATACAATAGAAAAGTAGCAAATGATCTACACAAGCGTTTCCCAACTTTTTTTCTGTAGGGAGATTAGCCTCTTTCGGAGGGGTGAATACTTATGTTTCAAAATATTCACGTTAAAATAATCGGCATCTTAAGCAAAAACTGCCTGAATTTTGCGGTAAAATTCGGATATTTGTCGCCTAATTACTTTACACGCAAAACATTTGCTCTTTATTTTAAATATGTCAAGACTTGGTTTATTCTTTGGTACATTGATGATTTTGTGCCAAACAATGTATCACAAAGCCGAAGCGCAAAACAAAGCCCTACTGGATAGCTTACAAAAAAAATATACCGACCCGCGCACTCCCGATACTACACGCGCAGTTTTGTTGATTGAAATTGGCAATCAACTGCGTTCCAGCCAGCCGGATACGGCTCTTGTATTGGCGCGACAAGCCCTTGCTACCAGCGAAAAACTCAATTTTAATTTGGGCAAAATCAGTGCTTTGGCTCTTTTGGGGGCGAGTTATTATCGCAAAAACGACTATCCTCAAGCCTTGCAGTATTACCAAACTGCTTTGAACACGCCGGGAATTGAAAAAACGCGGACAATCATTATTGCCAACTTAAATCTGGGCAATATTTATCATCAGCAAGGCAATTATCCAATGGCACTTAGCCATTATCAAAAAGCCCTGCAATGGAATGAAAAAGCCAATTCAAAACAAAACGAGAGTATTATTCTCAACAATATCGGCAATATTTATGAAGCTCAAAACAATGACGCACTGGCTTTGGAGTATTACCAAAAAAGCTTGGCTATCAAAGAATCACTCAAAGATAAAAAAGGGGTGGGGCTTACTTTGAGTAATATTGCTATCATTCAAAAACGCCAAAATAATTATCAAAAAGCCCTGGAATCACAGCAAAAAAGCCTCAAAATTCGCCAAGAACTCAAAGACAAGCAAGGTATTTCGCAAAACCTCAACAACATTGGCGAGATATATCTTGAGCATTATCCCGACTCTTTGGCTACCGCTTTGCAATACTACCAAGAAGCCCTCAAAATCAAAGAAGAAATCAAAGATCGAGTCGGTACAATTTACTCGCTCAATGGTATTGCTTCGGTCTATGAAAAACAACAGAACTACTCCCAAGCTACCAAGTACGCCGAAAAATCTTTAAAAATTGCTCAAGAAATCAAGATTCTCAAAGAGTTGCGTAATACTAGCCGGATTTTGTACCGCAATTATCAATTGCAGGGTGATTATGCCCGCGCCCTCGAGTATTTGGAACTCTACAAGCAAACCAATGATTCTATTTTTAATGTGGAGCGTAGCAAAGCTATAGCCACTCTGGAAGCCAAAGCCGAATTGGTGCAAAAAGAAAAAGAAATTGTGTTGCTCAATAAAAATAATGAACTCTTGGCAAAAGACCGCACTCTGCAAGCCATTGAATTGGACCGCCAAAAAAACGCCCAACTTGCTCTCGAGAAAGAAGCTGAAGCCAACCGCCTGTTTGCCCTAGCTCGACAAGAAAAAGATAAACATAAGCAAGACAGCTTGTTGATTTTAGCCCAAAAAACCCAGTTTGAAGCCGACCGTTTCAAAATAGAAAGCCAAAAAAAAGCCCTACAAATCCAAAAAACCCGCGAGGCTTACAAAGCCCAACGTATTATTAACTATCTGATTATCAGTGGATTACTGGTGAGTTTGTTATTTACGCTTTATATTTGGCGCAACCGCCGAAAATTGAAACGGGCTAACAATCAGCTTTTTATTGCCAATGAAGAAATCAAACAACAAAAAGAAGAAATTTTGCAGACTTTGCAAGTGGTAGAACACCAAAGAGATGAAATTCAAGACAAAAACGAAAATATTATTGCTTCTATCAACTATGCCCGCCGGATTCAGACGGCACTTTTGCCTAAGCAAGAGTTGATGAAGCAATATCTGCCCGATTTTTTGCTCTTTTATCTGCCCAAAGATATTGTCTCGGGTGATTTTTATTGGTATGCCCGACTTGAATCCGGCGAATCTTTGATGGCTATAGCCGATTGCACCGGACACGGCGTACCGGGGGCATTTATGACCGTGATTGGCAACAATTTGTTGGACCAAATTGTCAACAAAGACCGGATTCAATCGCCCGCCCAAATTTTGACCGAACTTGACCGCCGACTGCTCGAGACCTTGCAACAACAAGGCATTGAAACCGAAAAAGTAAACGATGGAATGGATATCGCATTGCTCAAAATTGACCATAACCAACAACAAGTTACTTTTGCCGGAGCCAAACGCCCAATTTGGATTTTTGAGCAAGGTAAAAACGAAGTGAGTGAGTACAAAGGTGACAAATTTCCGATTGGAAGCTCGCAATTCAAAGATAAAAAATTTTCTGAACACATTATTCAGTTAAAGGTGGGCGATATATTGTATGCCTTTACCGATGGCTACGCCGACCAGTTTGGCGCGCAAGGTAAGTTTACGATTCGCCAATTCCGTAATTTTTTGTTGGAGATTCGCTCCGAAAACTTTGCTAGGCAAACCCAATTATTGCAAACCAAATACGAACAATGGAAGGGTAGCCAAAAACAAATGGATGATATTCTGATTTTTGCCCTCAAAGGGGCGGAATAAAAGTAAAGGTGGGATTAAATCCCGCCAATACTCCCAAATAAGATTAGATTGCTAATACCTTGATAATGAATTAATTACAAGACATACACAATGTTTAGACGCTTGCAAAAAACTAATATTTGCCCATTGCTTGTAAGCAATTGAAATCGGAGAAAAATCTAGATTTTTGCCATAAATTCAAAATTGTCAAATTTTCGCAAAGCTCAATTTTTTCATACAAATTATTGATAATCAATAAATTAACGTGAATATTTTGAAATATATTAAAAAAGTACAAAAAATTAAATTTTTAAAAAAACAATCTAAAATCCCCCAAGTCGTCATCCTGCGTGGAACTTTGTTAAATTTTTACTTCTTAGATTTTTTCTGTAATTATTTGAAAATCAATAAGTTATGATTTATTTAAAGGCTCAAAAAGTCCACAAAGTTCCACGCAGGATGACGTAGTTGTGTTATTTTTAATTTTTCTAGCAAAGCATTTATAGTATTA
>JALONJ010000144.1 GCA_025455045.1 Microscillaceae bacterium
ATTAATATCTGCCAATGAATATAGTTTAGAAGCCCCAAACCTATCTTTTTCGGTAAACCAAATCTGGTCGCGCCGAAAAGTACAAGCACTCAACAAATTGGTATCGTGGGTTGCAAAAATCAATTGGGCATTTTTAGGGTTGGTTTCTTTAGAATTAAATAATTGCACGATACTCTTGGTGAGTAGTGGATGAAGCTTGGCATCTAGCTCATCTACTACTAAGATATAGCCATTTTCCAAAGTATCCAAAATAGGTCCGGTTAAGGCAAAATATTTTTGAGTTCCTTGTGATTCTTCAGCTTTCATTGAAAACTGTCTAAGACCTTCTAATTCACCTTTTTCATTAAAAATTGGATGAAAAGTTACGGGGGTTTTAAGTCTAGCTTTTTTATTAGTAGTATTTTGGATTAAATCATCTCTAAATTCAGGTGATAAATTTTCCAAATCAGCTTCTATATCTATCAAATCAATTGCTTCTATCCCTAAGTCTGCAATTTTTAAAAGACCTAAGACTTTTTCTTTCTTTTGTAGATTCTCTATAAACTGATAAGTGAATTTTTCAAATCCCCAGTTAGAGATTGTATTTAAAATATTAAAAGTGTTTATCCAATCAAATATTTTTTGGGCTGTTTCATCATTGTATTGAATTAGTAGAGACAAGAATAATATATTGGGTCTTATCATTTTGTCTTCGGCTAATCTCTTGGCAATCTTAAAAGTATTATGGATTTCAAAATTTTGATTTTGTCGATAAAATAATTCAACTTCTTTGGTTTTAGGCTTATGATACAACCATTCAGAATGGATTTTTTGGGAGTCTATCTCAAAACCATATCTATATTGGATATTATGGTAGATAAAAATTACCTCAAAATAACTGGGCTGATGTTGGGTTTCAGTACTTAATTTAAAATAATTGTATGGAATAGAGTTATTAATTGCCCTAATTGATTCTGAAATTAAGCCTTTAAAAAAAGCCATAGATGCAATCAAATTACTCTTTCCACTGGCATTTGCGCCATAAATTACCGCACTTTTTAAGAATTTATGCTTATTATTTTCTAACTCAATCAAGTTATCTTCTTCATAGCCGGTCAAGGAAGATGCCACCATACTTAAGGTAACTTCGTCTTTGAAAGATAAATAATTACCCACGCTAAATTGGACTAACATTGTAAAATAAGTTTATAATCCGAGATTTTTTCACAAAAAAGCAATTTATTTTTAAAATATACAAATATATAACCATACATTAACAAAAGTTTTGGAAGTTTATACGCTAAAAAATTGTTAAAATGTGTGCAAAGTCATTTATTTTTTGTTTTAAAATAACTATTTTTAGAAAATAGAAAGCTTTTAATCCGTGTAAAAATCGGCTAAACACTTAATCTATTGATTATCAGATGCTTATAGATAAAATTTTCTTTTGATATGAATGAGTTTGAAAGAATTGTTGATGCTTACGAAAAAATAGATTTAACCGCCAAGCGTACCGCCTTGGCAACCGTAGTCAAATTGTATGGCTCATCTTACCGCCGCCCGGGGGCGCGAATGTTGATGACCGAAGACGGGCATTGGTGGGGAGCTATCAGTGGCGGCTGTCTCGAGGGTGATGCCCTGCGCAAAGCCCGCAAAGCCATTTTGGACGGCAAGCCTACCCTCGTTACTTATGATACGATGAATGACGACAGTGCGATGAACCTTGGCGTGGGCTTGGGTTGCAATGGCATCATTGATGTATTGATTGAACCTTTGGCAAGCGATGGCAGTGCCGATGCTATCACGATGCTCAAAGCCACCCAAAACTTCAAAGAATCGGCAGTAATTGCCACCGTGTTTGCCACACAAGGCATAGATGTAGTCGTTGGTAGTCGTTTTTTGCTTTTGCCCAATGGCAAAATTGAGGATAATCTCCAAAACGCCGAACTCAGCCGGTTGGTAGAAACCGATGTCCGCAATATTTTGGACACACGCCAATCCGAAAATCGCACCTACACGCTTGCGCAAGGCGAAGTAGAAATGTTTTTGGAGGCAGTACAGCCTAGTATTCAATTATATGTATTTGGCGGGGGCTACGATGCCGTACCCGTAACGGTATTTGCCAAAAACTTGGGTTGGAAAGTAACCGTTGCCGATGACTGCCCTGCCCACCTCAGCCCCAAGCGGTTTGCGAGTGCCGAAGCTACGATGTGTATTCCGCGCGACCAAGTAGCCGCCAAAGTTCCGATTACCAACTATACCGTAGCTGTATTGATGTCGCACAATTATAAATTTGATTTGGCGGTATTGAAGCAATTGCTCCAAACCGACATCCAATACATTGGCTTGTTGGGTCCCAAAAAACGCTTTCGCAAAATGCAAGACGAACTCGCCGACGAAGGGATCACCCTGACTGACAAGGACTTAGCTCGTATCTATAGCCCGATTGGTTTGGATTTAGGAGCTGAAACCCCCGAAGAAATAGCCCTTTCTATTGTAGCTGAAATTCAAGCCCACTTCCGCCAAAAATCCGCCGGATTTTTGAAAACCAAACAAGGCTATATCCACGACCGCCCCGCCGATGTAAACGAATTTGACAACTACCGCGTGTGCGAAATTCCTTAAAAAATAGGGTTAGCAGACAATTAGATTTTATAAAAAACCATTCTTGAGGAGGGAGTGGTTTTTTGTTATTTGATTGATAATCAATATTTTTACTAGGCTAAAACAATGTAATAATGATAACTTATTTAAGTTTAAAAAATTTTACCATTTTTTCTGAAAATATATTTAATTTTTCAAAAGGGATTAATGTATTCATTGGTAAAAATAGCATTGGTAAAACTCACTTATTGAAATTATTAGCGGCTAATTTAAAAGCGATTCGAGAAAATAATAATGGAAAAGAAAAACTTGAAAATTTACTAACCGAAAAGCTTTTAGGATATTTCAAACCGGAGCAATTGGGGCGATTAGTCAAGCGGTTACAAGGTCGAAATCGCGCCGAAATAGAACTGGAAATTCAAGGCTCAACCATTATTTACAATTTCGCCACGAATACCAAAAATATTAAACTTGATAAATATAGTGCAATAAATCCTTACAATACACTCTATCTACCACCGAGAGAAATTATATCAGTTTTTGAAGGGTTTATCAGTTTGTATCAAAATAGAGAATTGCATTTTGATGAGACTTATTATCAACTGGCACTGGCTTTAGATTTGCCTTTGCTCAAAGGCAGAAGATTTGACGATGTTCAGGCTTTGATAAAACCTCTGGAAAATATTACTGAAAGTAAAGTTATCAAAGAAAATGGACGATTTTATATGCAAAACATTGAAGGCAAGATGGAAATGGCTTTGGTTGCTGAAGGCTATCGCAAAATTGCTACTTTGATGTATTTAATTTCCAACGGAGAAATTGCGCAAAACTCTATACTTTTTTGGGATGAGCCGGAGGCTAACCTGAACCCCAAATTGACCCAAAAAGTAGTAGAACTCTTACTTGAATTAGCCCAAAAAGGTGTGCAAATTTTTTTAGCCTCCCACGATTATTTATTAACAAATTTACTTTCACTCAAATCGGAATATCACAAAACTTTGAAAAATGAAACCATACCGCCTATTCAGTTTTTTGGGTTGTATGAACAAGATAATCAAGTGGCTTGTGATACAGGAAACACCCTTACTGATTTGAGTCAAAATCCAATTTTAGAGGAGTTTATCGCTTTTTATGATTTAGAACAACGTTATTTCAATCAATCTATTCAAGATTAAGATATATGCCCGTTTTTGAAGAAAGTAATATCCGATTTATCTTCTCAGAAGAATATAATTTGCTTAAATCAGATGGGGAAGTCAATTTTGAGAAAGTAAAACAATACCTGCTCAATACTAAAGATATAGATTTTATAGGATTATTTATGAACGAGAAAGTTTTTTTGATGGAAGTTAAAAACTTTTGTGGGGTACCAGGTGAAGAAATTGAAATGCTATGCAATGAAGTTGCGCAAAAACTAAGAGATACAATAGCCATCATTGTTGGAGCATCTAGAAATACTACCAATAATCCTGATTTTTGGCAAAAACTTCATCAATCGATGGGTAAAGCCAATAAAGAAATAATTTATGTATTTTGGTTGGAAGAAGATTTAATTCCTCGACAACGTGATAGGATGAGTACAATAGCCGCAAAGCTCAAACAAAAATGCAAGTGGTTAACTACAAGGATTAGTGTTCAAAGTATTTCTAACAACTCTTTACCCGGATTGACGGTAAATTACTTATAGCAATAGTTCAGTTTCGGGTTTATAGTTTAGGCAATTCCCACTTTGACACATCTAACTCATTGGCTATCAGGGAGTTAAAAATATGAGTAAACTGATTTTTTTATAACTACTTGACTGTCAGGGTTTTACAAGTTTATAAAAAATTTATAACTCATTGACTGTGTCTGCCTCTGGCTGATAATCAAGCACTTAGCCGTAGTAGGAATTACTGAGGAAAAAACAATCTTATTGATAAACTGCTCACAATCAAGTAGTTGTAATATTGTAGTTCGTTTTGTAATTTGAGTGAATCCCCAAAATCTTTGCCGCAATTGTCTTTGGTAGTTTTTTAATTTGTCCTTGCGACCAAAGAGAAGAATAACAAAAAAATCTTTCGGGCAAAGCGGCTAAGATTTGATATTTTTTATAAGTATCTGATAATCAATTAGTTATAAATATATTCCTGCATTTATTCCCCATCAACTCTGCGCCAATCGTTTTACCAAAATTCAAATCCCTGCCCTCAACCTTGACAAATCTCAAAAACCTGCGTATTTTTGTGAGATAAATAGCCATTTGATTTCAAAATAATTTCTTTAAATTATTGATAATCAACAATTTAAGAGAAAATAATTGATGCAAATTTGCTCATTCAAATCATTAATCAAACAAATACTTTGGGATTTTTAAAGCTAAATGAATTAGTAGAAGATATTTACAAATATCTGGATGTACGGATGGAGCTACTCAAGCTCGATACCGAAGAAAAATTTATCAAATTCAATTTATTCATTTTTGAATTGGTAATTATCTTATCGATGCTGAGTATTTTCTTTTTGTTTAGCAATTTGGCTTTAGCTTTTTATCTCAATGGTGTATTTGCCAGCCATTATTTGGGTTTTTTATTGATTGCAGTGGCTCAATTAGGGCTTTTGATTTTGTTTTTGATTGCCAAACGCGTATTTCCCAATATTTTTAAAAATTGGATTCGCCAAACAATGGTGCGCTTGGTCAAAAGGGTCTTTGGAAAATAAACAAATTTGTGAATTTAATTTGATTGCGGATTTGGGATTTTATTTTTTTTAAAAAACATTCATAAACATTACTTTGGGTATTTTTTTGTAAGTAACTGATTATCAGTGTATTATGCTAATTTAAGCATTTTATATAATTAGCTGATTATCCGCCAGAGGCGAGATGCAGTCAGCTAAACGAATTTTGAAAAAAGTATTGATTGCCAAATATTTAATACCAAGACTCTACTTAAAAAACGCTAAACGTAAACACGATAAAACGGACTTAAATAAATGAGTAACAAAAACGGCAAATTGATAACGAATCTCAAAACTTCGAGCAAATCCGAAGAATTTGCCCACTTGAGTCCGGCACGCAAAAAACAAATTTTGCTTCGCAAAGCCCAACATTATCAAGACAATATCAAAGAGGATATTCAACAAGTTCGCAACGATTTGATACTTGTCGGAGCCATAGCCGGGGCGGCTTTTTTGGGCTTCAAATTGGTAACTACTTGGTTGGGTTCTAATAAAAAAAACAAACCAGCAGCCAATTCCAAACCTCTACCCGAGCAATACGTAATAATTAGCGAAAAACCCGCTAAAAAATCTTCTTTGGTTTGGGAGTTGTTGAGCAGTCGAGTTGCCACTTTTGTTGTCGATGCCCTAGTTACCAAAGTTTTGGAAAATTTACCAACGCGAAAATCAAAAGATGACGAATAAGATATATCAGCAACTTATAGAGCGCAAACGCCAAGGTATCAAATCATTTACTTTGTTAATTGACCCCGACAAATTCAATGAAGAAGTGTGTGGGCAATTGTTGGCAATTGAGGCTTTTCAAAAAGTAGATTTTATTTTTGTCGGCGGAAGCCTCATTCAAGGCATCAACATCAACCAGACCATTCAGTTGATAAAGCAACACACTACTGTACCCATTGTCATTTTTCCGGGGAGCAATATGCACATTGATATGTCGGCAGACGGCATTTTGTTTTTATCTTTGATTTCGGGGCGCAACCCCGATTTTTTGATTGGACAGCACATCGTTGCCGCACCTATCCTCAAAAAAAGCAAACTCGAGATACTCGCCACCGGCTATATGCTCGTCGAGGGTGGCAAACAAACCACCGCCTCGTATATGAGCAATACCACGCCGCTGCCCTACGACAAGCCCGAAGTAGCCGCTTGTACGGCAATGGCAGGCGAAATGCTAGGCTTGAAACTGATATATGCCGATACCGGTAGCGGTGCAGAAAAAGCCGTAAGCAACAAAATGGTCAATATGATTAGCAAGTCGGTTGATATTCCTTTGCTAGTGGGTGGGGGCATCAAATCGGCGGTGCAAGCCATTGAGATTCTTGAGTCGGGGGCTGATGTAATTGTGATTGGCAATGCCATAGAATCCAACCCGCAATTGTTGCCCGAGGTAGCCGAAAAAATCAAAAATTTGAATGAAAAAAAATTGAATAAGTGAGACAATGATAATGGAATGGGCTGATGGGGTATATGAATGCGATTTAAAATAGCATAACTATCTGATAATCAATTACTCATAAAGAATATCCGAAGTATTGTTATATATTATCTTTGCTGAAAACTCTACAGATTTTTGAAAACTTTTTTCCTAGCGAGGGGCGTTGCTTCCCCTCGCTAGGAAAAAAGTAACCAGAATGCGAAAAATTGCACAAGCTATTTTCTGAAAAGGTGATGAGATTATTTTTTTTAAATAATTACATTCAATTCATTTGCTTATAAGTGCTTGATTATCAGCCAGAGGCAGACACAGTCAATTGATTGTACATTAATGAAAATCTGTAGAGTTTTCATATCTTTACACATTAAAATTTTTGTGATGGAAACCCCCGCCGATTTTGAACTTATTTTGGTAGATCCTAATTCGGCTTTGTGCAAAGCTTGGCAGAGAGCATTTGAAGGATTGGCAAACGTGCAAATTGTGAATGATTATTTTGAAAAACTACCCGAATTTGATTGTATGGTCAGTGCCGCCAATTCCTTTGGCTTAATGGATGGTGGGGTAGATTTGGCAATTATTCGTTTTTTTGGCATTGAACTCCAAAATCGAGTACAAGCGGTCATTTTGGAAGATTATTTAGGCGAACAGCCGGTAGGCACTTCTTTCATCGTTGAAACCCAACACTCAAAGCATCCTTATTTAGCCCATACTCCTACTATGCGAGTGCCTTTGCCGATTACTCGTACCGATAATGTGTATTTGGCAATGGCGGCTATGCTCAAAGCTGTGTACAGACACAACCAAAATCAAACCGACAAAATCAAATCAGTAGCTTGCCCGGGTTTGGGAACGGCTACCGGCAAAGTAAGCCCCAATGAAGCGGCGCTTCAGATGTTTTTGGCGTATAAAAACTTTAAAAATCCACCCAAGAAATTGACTTGGGAGTACGCAGGAGAAGTTCAAAAAGAGGTGATTTTTGGCGGTGATTTGTGGTAGGTGAGGAGATGATGATACAAGGCATCAATGTCTATAGTTTGGAAAATTTGTATAAGTGATTGATTGTATGGGTATGATAATCAAGGGGTTATGATAGTTGAAGCGTTTTGGGTAAAATCTGATTGTGTCCGCCTCTGGCGGATTATTAGGAATCTAATCCATAACTCGAAACTGAATAACCGCTACTGAAGGTATAGAGGGTAACAAACTGTCTGAGTTATGGATATATAATAGACTTACTACCCATTGATTATCAAATATTTACAAAATTTATTTAAAAATACATTATGTTATAAGATGGTATATTTATCAAATTTTCTCAAAAATCGTCTGCTCTCGCCAGAGGCGGACTGACGATTTTTGAGAAAATTTGAGTATGCTAAGTAGCTGATAATCAGAAGGTAGCAAGTCTAATGACTTGGGTAATGTAGCGTAAAATAAATATTCAAAAGATGATAGAAGGAGAGTTTTTTTGTAAATTATTGATAATCAGATGTTTACAAAAAAATACTTTTCATAACCTTAACTGTTATGAATCAAATGTAAGAGATTGATTACCAATCTTTTAACTATATTCATCAAGCATTGCTAATGCTCATAGCTGAGGCTTGGGCAATGAGGGGAGCTTGGGCGGGCTTGCTGAGTTCGCTCTCGACAAAGTACATATCTACATCACCTTTGTTTTTGGCATATACTTTTCCGCGATAAGTACACTCGAATTGATTTTTGATGAGTTCGTAAGTTGCCCCTGAGATATTGACCTTGCCGGGTTCGCCCGATGATTCCATTCGTGAAGCGGTATTGACGGCATCGCCCCAAATATCATAGGCAAATTTTTTCTTGCCCACTACCCCGGCTACCAATGGTCCGGTATGAATCCCCACCCTTGCTTCCCAAGTGGCTTCGCCTTTTTGGAGTTTTTCTTGTTTGAATTTTTCCATAAATGCCTGAATTTCCAAACCGGCTCTTACGGCATCTAGGGGGTTGGTCTGGTTACTGAGGGGAATACCTCCGGCACACATATAGGCATCGCCAATGGTTTTGATTTTCTCGAGATTATACTTTTCAATAATTTCATCAAATGCGGCAAAACAATAATCCAGCTCTTGAATCACCTCTACGGGCTGTAGTTTGGCGGCTATTTGCGTAAAACCACTAAAATCAGTAAACAAAACTGTTACCATTTCATACGATTGGGGGGTGGCTTCGCCTTTTTCTTTGAGTTCGAGGGCAGTGGCTTCGGGCAAAATATTGAGGAGCAGTTTGTCCGATTTTTCGCGCTCTTGCTCAATTTGTTCTTTTTGGCGTTTGATTTGGATTTCGGCTTGGCGGCGTTGGTAAGATTTGTAGGCAATCAAAACAATGTCATTGATTGATTTTAAGAAGTTTTCGTCCAACAGCGACCACTCGCGTTTCTTTTCGCTTACTTCGCAACTGATAGCTCCTCCGGCTACCCCTTGTATAAAGAAAGGCATATCGAGGCGCGATTTGAGGTTTTTTTCTTCAAAGTAAGCCTCACCAAATTCTACAAAATGGTTGCTTTTTTTGAGGCTGTCGGCAATCAAGGTTTCGCCATTGCGAATGGCGGCAAAGTACTGTGGGTGGCTGGCTTCCTCAATGATGTCGCGCGCTTCATATTTTTGGGTTTCGGCATTGTAGCATTTAATACAAATCATTCGAGATTCGTCATGGGGGATAAATTGCCACACACTTACATAGCTAATGTTGAGTTGTGTAGCTACGGTTTCTATCAAATTGATGAGGGCTTTTTCCCAATGACCGTTTTGGATTTGGGGGCTTTTGACCAATTTGAGCAATACTTGGTTGTTTTTTTCCAAAGCCCGATTTTGGTGGGTAACTACATTTTTTTCGCGCTCGAGGGCTTTATTAATCCACGATACTTCGGCATTGGCTTGCCCAAGTTGCTCATTAAGTTCGGCTAAGTTGTCGCGTTGGGCAAGAATTTCCTCTTTTTGTTGGTTGATTTCTTCGTTGAGCATTTTCAAATTATCGCGTTGGGCGGCAATTTCTTCGTTTTGGGCGGCAAGTTGTTGATTGATTTTTTGTTTTTGGCGGTATTGCCGAAAAATGATAAACGCAATCACACCCACCAGAGCCAGTCCGGCAATGAGGGCATTGCGTACCAAGCGATTAATCTGATTTTTGGCTTGCTCCTCTTTGATTTTAAGGTCTTTGATTTGAGCATCTTTTTTTCGGGCTTCGGCTTCGCGGCTCAAGAGGCGGATTGCCATTTCTTTTTTGCTCACATTGCTCATCAAGTTTTGAATAGAGCGGTCGGATTCAAACAATTCTACTTCTTTTTCTTTCAATTTCTGATTTTTGACTTCCAGTTCCAAGTCGGCAATGTGTTTTTTTTCGGCTATCAACTCGGCTTCGAGTTGGGCTTTTTCGGCTAGAGTTTTGAACTCGCGTTCTTTATCTTTTTGGGTTTTTTCGTGAAAAGTGCGGTACAGGTCAAAATATCGGCGCGATTCATTGGAATTTCCGGCTTTTTCGTAAGTTTCGGACAGCATACCGTAGCAACTGCGCATCAAATCGGGGCTATTGAGTTCGCGGGCGAGCGTGAGAGCTTCCTCGAGCTGTACGGCTGATTCGGAGTAGCGTTTGAGGTTGTTCATTACCACCGATATATTAATCAAAGAAGATATGATACTTCCTTTTTCGCCCATATTGCGGCGACTGGCGAGGGTTTTTTGAAAATAATTCAAAGATTTTTCGTACTCGTGCATATCGGCATAAATCATTCCCAAATTATTGTTGAGCATCGTAATGCCGTTGTCGTTGCCAATGTCATTGTTGAGGCGGATTGACTTCTCAAAATGCAAAATAGCTTGGGGATAATTTTTGTTTTCCCACTCAATATTTCCCGCTTGATTCAAAAAACGGGTAGCTTCTTTTTTATCGCCATTGGCTTCTTTTTCTTGGGCAATCCGCAGACATTCGGCTATACTTAGGCTTTCCAAAGTTACACTTTGGGCTTGCCCATTGGTGCCAAAAATGCTTGTCCAAAATAAAATTAAAATTAGATAATAGTAGCGCATTTTTCTAAGAGTATTTTTTTATACACCTTACAATCGCTATAACTCGCTGTGCGCGATTTTGTTTATAGTATAATGTAAGCCAAATTTATTCAATAAATAGCTGATTATCAATTACTTATATATCTATAATTTGCAAAAGATAAAAACGAAAATTAATCAAAAACTAAGTTAATATTTTTTGTGATAAAAACCGCCGATAACATAATTTTTTAGCAAATAATTCAAAAATTATACGGAGCAAATATTATGCTTTGGAATTAGAAATTAAGAATTAGAAATTAAGAATTGTATAAACAACTGATTATCAATTAGTTATATTTTTATAAATGAGTATTTTATTTGTAATCATTCCTTAGCCTTGGACTGTGGCACACAATCCGATATGATTTCTACAAAAGTGTGATGATACAAAATTTATTAGCTCCACCAACCAACAAAAATCTAAATCATTCGGTTAGTAGCTCATTGATAGTCTAAGGAGGCTGACGACAAATTTTAATTAAGTAATGAGTTAATTATAAGATGTGCTGATGTGCTAATGTAATACATTGATTATCAATTAATTAATAAATTCAATTGTTTACTTTATTTTATTTTTGTTCCTAAACATTTTTTTGAAATGAAAAACTATTTCATTGTAGGACATAGTTCGGGAATTGGCAAAGCCCTCTCCGAAAAACTTGCCACACAAGACAAAGTATATGGCACTTATTACAAAAATCCGAGTACGAGCGACAATCCTCATATCACCGCACATTATTTGAATGTATTAGATGAGCAAATAGAGGTGAGTTTTTTGCCCGAAGTACTTGATGGCTTGGTCTATTGCCCGGGAGCTATCAATTTAAAACCTTTTGCCCGTCTCAAAGAAGAAGATTTTATCAATGATTTCAAATTGCAAGTGGGGGGAGCTATCAAATTGATACAAGCCTGTTTGCCAAATCTGAAAAAAGCCGAAAAACCCGCTATAGTTTTATTTAGCACGGTCGCGGTACAAATGGGCTTTAATTTTCATAGCTTGGTAAGCTCCAGCAAAGGGGCAATTGAAGGCTTAACCAAGGCTCTGGCGGCAGAATTTGCGCCCAAAATCCGCGTCAATTGCATCGCCCCGTCTATTACGCATACGCCTTTGGCGCAGTCATTGTTAAGCACTCCCGAAAAAATAGAAGCCAATGCTCAACGCCACCCGCTTAAAAAAATCGGTTCGCCCGAAGATGTAGCTAGTATGGCGGCTTATTTGTTGGGTGATGAAAGCGCGTGGGTAAGCGGGCAAATATTTCGAGTAGATGGGGGAATGAGTAGTATAAGGATTTAAAAATCATATAAGTATCTGATTATCAATTAATTACATTTTTTTTAAATATCAGTTCACTTTTATGAATGTTTTTTCAAAATATGTATTCCTAAATTCAAGATTTTAATTAATTGTAAGATATTGATAATCAATTAGTTATAAAAAAAATTACGGTTCTTCACCACTTTTCAGGAATTGCCTTTGGCAATCCCTCTCGCTTTGTCATTCTGAGCGAAGCGAAGAATCTGAAACTCTTGATAATCAACGCTTT
>JALONJ010000145.1 GCA_025455045.1 Microscillaceae bacterium
GATTCTCAACTTGGCGATATGGGTAGTACTCGTACAATTAGTGGTGGTTATTGGGCTACTACTATACAACTATACTGTTGGGTTGAGATAGCGGGAGGTAGTGGCTCAGGTGGCAGTGGGCCAAGCGGAGGGGGACCTGCAAATGGCTTTGACCCTTATTGCATTGATTGTGGTGACGGAGGCGATACTGGGGGTAATGGGTTTGGCTTACTCCCTCCACCCGACATCTCGCCCGAACTCCTCAAAATCACTCGAGATTGGTACACTATGAGCGATGAGCGTTGGAAAGCCGTAGATGAGGTGTTCAAAAAAGGCTTACAAAATCCCTATCTCAAAATGATGTATGACCAACTGGCTATAGAACCGACTTTTACGTTTTCTATGGAGACTTTTACAGATACCAGCAACCCTGATGAAAATGAAAAATTGGGAAGTTATAGAGATGAATTCTTTTTTGAAAATAATCAATCTTCTAGGGGAATCAGACTCAATGAAAAGCTCTTTACCGACCCCGCTTATAAACAGTTTTTGATGGTTACGCTCTTTGCCGAAATGACCCACGCCTATCAACACTCGGTATATGGCAACACTGACTACAAAAAACTCAAGGAAAGTGTAAATCTTGAGTGCGAGCAACGTTTCTTTATTGAGTTTGTCGATTATATGAGTCGGGATGACACTGGCAAAGGGATATTCAAATTAACAGATGGTTATTCTTTTGCCGGAAGTGAAAAGGATCAAAAATTATTAGAATCTTGGTTGGAAACTATCAAACAATCACCCAATTCAAAACCCACCTTGGATAATGTGAAGCAAAAATTCTTGGAGTTTTTTATGCCTCGTTTTAAAGAAGTGTGGAAAAATACCGATTATGGCAAATTAACGATTCTGCTCAATGAGATATTGTACGCCATTTTGCTTTTATTTTCTTAATTTTTTTGGTTTAACTTTAATTTAAAATATATGAAATTCCTATTAATATTTATATCTAATATACTTTTAGCTCTAAACACAATCGCCCAAAGCCCTTTCTTAGTTACTAACTTCACGGTGAGTGGCAAAACATATAACTGTGAGCAAAGGTATAATGCAACTCGTATTTACAATCAACAAAATCTAAGTTATAATCGAACTTTGGAGAGTCACCCGAAGAACAATTGCGATCGAGCTAAATTAGACTATCCTAAAGTACGTGAGGTATTTCATTCAGTATTTAATGCCACTCGCCGAGCGCAGTTTAAAACTAATGATACTTATTTAGGTATTACTTTTTACATCAAGCCCACTACTGGAGAGATATTAGAAGTTAGTTTTATGGTAGGTAAGAACACTCCTTTCACTCGCAATGATATATATGCACTGGAGCAAGGACTGAAGGGCAAAATAATGCCCGCCAAAACATTTTGCGCACCAATGACTTATATTATTTTCCCGCTTGTGGTTTATTGGGAGTAGGCTAATTAATTGATAACTAAGCCAATAGGCATAATGCCTCAATGTGCTAGGTTTCCAACCTAGCACTTTTTACTTGCGCGTTTCCCTAATCTGCTAGGCTTCCAAGCCTAGCACTTTTTACCTCAATGTGCTAACCTCAATGTGCTAGGTTTCCAACCTAGCACGACCTACTTGCGCGTTTCCAAACGCGCCTAGTGTGAGTACGAGCAGACTTACAATAATGCTAAATACCTAACCTCACTCTGCTAGGCTTCCAGCCTAGCAGTACTTACTTACGCGTTTCCAAACGCGCCTAGCGCGAGCATAAGCAGGCTTGAAATATAAATACTTACCAAAGACCGGTAGTACGAACTGCTGGTTTTTTGTTTTAATATAAGTGCCTGATAATCAGATGCTTACGAGTATTTGGGTATTTGTGGTAAATTGTAGAACTTTGTAAAGGTTATTGATATGAAGTGCAATTATCTTCCATTGATAGCTACTTAAAAATGATTGATTTTTGTTGATAAAGAACAAAATAATGCGGACAATAGTTTTTGCTAATCTATTGACGTGTCTTGTCTCTGACGGATTTTCAAGTGATGAAAAAATTATTCACTCTACATTATTCACTATTCATTCCTAATCCAAATTATTTTTGCCAAAACACCTCAAGATATGCCTAATACAAGCCTTTTGTTTGATGATGTGGTCGCAGAGTTGCTCCTGACCAGTATGGGCTTAGATGATGGGGGCAAACCCTTTATCAAGTTCTTGGTTCAGCCGACTTTTACCAATCATTTTTTGTTGCAATTTACTTGGAATCGACAACAGCTTCATTGGGGGCGCAGTACTTGGCTACGCAACGAAAACCCTTTGGGCTATCGAGATTGGTTTGACAATTTGCCCAAAGATGAATGGCAGCTAGATTTGCGGATTATGCAAGAAAGCGGAACAAGTAAATCGGAGATTATAGGCGAGTTAATACCCAAAATTGCCCAATTATCTGTTTCACCTAGTCTCGAAAATGGTCGGCTTGGGCGCGATGGTGATAGGGTACAACTTACTATTGGCAATCCATCTATGCAAATTGATTATAGTTGGTGTACTGCCTCCAGCCCCGACTCGTGGGGGCAATTAGACGAAATTTATCCTATTTTGTTATCAATCAATCAGCAATTTATAGCCTTGAATCAGGAATTTGTAACGGCAAAATGGCAATTGGGAGAAGGGCAACACGCTTGGGCTAAATTGATTAGTTTGGAACCTATTAATGGGCAAGAATTATAGATTTGGATAGGTTTAATTTTTATAAATAATTGATAATCAAATAGTTAATCAAATGAAATTGGATAGAATTTTATTGTTGGGCAATCCTTTGCTGTATGAAAAAGCCCTGCCGGTAAGCCCTGATGAGTTGCCGAGTTTGCAAGCCGATATTCAAGATTTGCACGCGATTATTCTGGAGTTTAGAGCCAAGTATCAAGCCGGAAGGGCGGTTGCCGCCCCGCAAATTGGGCTGATGAAGCGCATTATTTGTTGGAATGTGGAACGCCCGATTACGATGATTAATCCCGAATTGAGCGATTTGAGTCAAGAAATGATGGAGCTTTGGGACGATTGTATGAGTTTTCCGCATTTGTTGGTTCGCCTCCAACGCCACCAAACTTGTACCCTCAAATTTTGGGACGAAAATTGGCAACCTCACGAATGGCATTTAGAAGGTAGCTTATCGGAGTTAATTCAACACGAATACGACCATCTTGAGGGGATTCTGGCTACGCAAAGAGCCATAGACAGTCAATCGTTTCGCTGGCGATAGTTTTTTTAAAGCATTGATTGTCAGTATTTTATGCTAAATAAACCAAACCTTGTTATTGCTCTGATAATCAAATACTTATAAAAAAACCAGTAGTAGGAGCTGCTGTTTTTTTGCTTTAATATAAGTAGCTGATTATCAGCCACTTACAAGTATTTGGGCGTTTGCTCTAAATAGCAAACTTTGTAAAGTGGTTGCTGGTCTCGTAGTGCGGAATTTGAATTGAAGAAGTTTCTTGAATTTAGTCCGCAATTTCTACGGACCAACAACGGAGGAAATAGCTTTTATGAATTTAATCAATTGATTATCAAGTACTTGCGCGATTTTGGCTATCAAGCAAATAAGTGGTCTTTACTTTTTCTTAAAAATAAAAATGGTGTAAAGATATTTTAATTGCTTTTTGGTTATTTTCCGATTTTTGAATCTTGCCAAATCTATATCATATCGACATACATAGGTGAATTTTTGCTGTTTAATCATTTGAATCAAATCAAGGGCTGACCATAGTTTTTCTTTACAATAAGGTTCTTTGATACCACTGCGTTTGACTACATTTTCGGCAATCATCAACAAACCTTGCGATTTGAGGGCTTGATGAATACTTTGAAGCATTTTTTTGGTTTGGCTAAAATGGTGCAAACTGATGCGTAATAAAACTTTGTCGAAAAAGTTTTGGGGCAATTTGGCAGAAAATTTATCACCAACAATCGGAAAAAATTGATTGCTGATAGAGTCAGGGCGAAATTGTTGGTAATGTTTCCGATTCCGATTTATTTTGGCGGAGTTGGCAAGTTCTCGGTCAATGTCTTGAATGTAAAATACTACACTATCCGTAAAAATAGAATTGGCAACCTCAAACCAGCCGTCTCCTGCGCCCACACTCGCTACGGCTTCACCTTTTTGAAAGTTGTAGATTTCAAATTCATCGCCCAAGTTCTCCCAAACGGCATCACGGGAGTGATAATCAAAGTCAGTTTCTAGGTTGGCATTTTTTGGCGCACGACAAGCTACCAAAGCCAGCCCAATCACCAGCAAAAGATATTTTTTCATCTATTACAAATAATAATAATTAAGATATGATTCATTAACTCATTGATAATCAAAAAGTTATCAAATCATATCTTACAATTTGACTACTTAGAGCTTTTCTTCTCAATTTTGGTCGGCTTGAGGGCTTCGCGTCCGCAATCGTGGCTCGTGGCATCGGTATTTATTTTTTGAAACCCACCGGCGGCATCAATATTTACAAAGCGGGCGTTTTTATTATTGCGAATACAGATTTGAAATTCGGGCTTGATTTTGCCGTCTGCGCCAAGCGTATTGGGGTCAACGAACCCATCAAAAACTATATCGGGGGCATTGTCTTGAAAAGCCTGAGCCAATACCAAGCCCAGTGGGTTTTCTTGAGTAGGGAGCATTTTTTCGCGGGTATAGCTATTGTCGTGAATATAAATGGCAGTTGGGTAAGGGTAATACTGGGCATCTTTGATAGGAATTTGAGTAGCTAAGTAGCTGCCAATCAAGGTGTTGGCGGTTTTGTTGTTGCTCATTTGATTGTTAAAGACTTCGACGTGGGCGCAAGCTACTATCATCAGTCCGGTGCCAGAAGGTACATTGCTCACAATATTGCCTTTAGGACCAAAATTGCGGTAGTTGTTGTCGTGCAAATTATTGTTATATACTCTTATAAAACCGCCTTTTTTTTGTACCAAATCGGGCAAATCAATAATCATCATTCCTCCGGCATTGTTGTATGCCTCGTTGTTGTGGACATCGGCATAGAGCGAGTTTTCAATCTCGATTCCGATTACATTGTGATAGGCTTTGCTGTTTTTGACAATGATATTTTTGGATTGCCCTACATAAAAACCTGCATCTGAAGAGCCAATCGCCACGCAACCGTCCATCAATACCCGATTGCAACTCACGGGATAAAAGCCATAAGCCCCGTTGGTTTCTTTGGGTTCGCCAGTCCATTCTACTTTTACATTTTTGAAGGTAATGCCGTCGATGTTCATTGTTTTGATACAATCGCCTTTGGCATCTTGCACAGTGAGGTCTTGAATGGTGATATTGCTGCCATTCGAGATACGCAAGCCCTCCGCACCCTCGGTTTGCCCTTTGAACGAGAGAATGGTTTTGTCCATTCCTTTGCCTTTGATGGTTACATTTTTTTTGGATTCCATTGATAGACTACCTTGTAAGGTATAATTACCCGCCGGAATGGTAATGGTAGCTCCGTCTTTGGCAAGAATCAATTGTTTTTGGAGGTTTTTTTCAAAATCTTTTTGAGCATACGCCAAACCGACTAATCCCATAGTCAGCCCAAATAGTGTAAGTTTTTTGAACATAAGATTGTTTGTTTATTGAGTTATGGAAGATTACAATTTCGACTACAAATATTACAAAAAAAAGAATAATTAGTAGAATTTGAAGCAAAGTTTTTTCAATTGTGATGCTGTTACATTTTCTAAGCGGACGACAATCGGAAATCGCTCCTAAATATTGGGTCGTATAAACCTGTGGGGGATAAAAACATTAGCATAAGGTTAAAAGTATCTAATAATCAGCAATTTATAGATTTTTGTTTAAAACAATGCTTCGGGTGATTATCGGATTGGTAAGCAAAATTGCAAAGTGTGGAGGATTTTGACAAACGGTTAAAGTTTATCCACCCTACGTCCTTAATTGTTGTTAATTCTTATAATCTGACTTATTTTTGGGCTTTAAACCTTGTTCGATGCAAAACTATTTACTGTCAATTCTGATTTTTTTGCCTTTGGGGGCAATGGTGGGGATTTTATGCTTGCCCAATTCGCAGAAAAAAACGTTCAAAATCATTACTTTGTTGGTTACGGGTCTCCAATTGTTGGTGAGTTTGGTGATATATGCTACTTATGCCGTGAGCAAGGGGAGTCCGGCGGGGGTTTATCATACTTCGGGTTTTCAGTTTGCCGAGCGTGTAGAGTGGATACGACTTGATTTGGGCAATTTGGGGCAATTGAGCATTGATTATTGGCTTGGGGTAGATGGTTTGAATGTGATGCTGGTGGTCTTGACGGGTTTGGTGATGTTTGTGGGGGCAATTGCTTCGTGGCAGATTCAAACCAAGGTTAAGGGCTATTTTGCTTTGTATTTGTTGTTGAGTAGTAGTTTGATGGGCTGTTTTGTGGCTTTGGATTTTTTCTTGTTTTATTTGTTTTTCGAGTTTATGCTGTTGCCAATGTATTTTTTGATTGGCATTTGGGGGGGCGAAAGACGCGAATATGCCTCGATTAAGTTTTTTATTTATACACTATTTGGCTCGTTGTTGATTTTGATAGCGATGATTGCCCTCTATTTGTCGGTGATTGACCCCCATAAAACGGCAAGGCAGGCGGGCTTGGCGGAAAAATCACAAGTAATTGATAATCAGATACTTACAAAAACCCAAGATAAACTCGCCGAAGGCACACTTCCGGCAAACAATCGTGTGCATACTTTTGGCTTGCCTATGATGATGGACAAAGCCAACTATCTCCCCAACGCTTCACTACAACCCAACAGTGGCTCTGAAACTTGGACTATGCGGGCTTTGATTTTTTGGGCTTTGTTGTTGGGTTTTGCTATCAAATTGCCGATTGTGCCGTTTCATACTTGGTTGCCCGATGCCCACGTCGAAGCCCCTACGCCGGTTTCGGTGGTCTTGGCGGGGGTGTTGTTAAAAATTGGAGGCTATGGAATTTTGCGAATTGCCTACAGTATATTTCCCGATATGGCGATTGAATATGCGAGTTGGGTAGCTTCGTTGGGAGTTTTGGCAATTATTTATGGGGCTTTGAATGCTTTGGCAATGGCAGATTTGAAAAAAATGGTGGCTTATTCATCGGTCTCACACATGGGCTTTGTGTTGTTGGGCGTGGCTTCGCTCACGGCGGAGGGCGTGAATGGGGCTATTTTTCAAATGTTTAGCCACGGTATTTTATCGGCGATGTTGTTTATTATTGTGGGGGTTTTGTACGACCGCACCCACGACCGACAAATCGAGCATTATCGGGGTTTGAGCCAAGCAATGCCTTATTTTACGGGTTTGGTGATGATTGCTTTTTTTGCTTCTTTGGGTTTGCCGGGTTTTTCGGGGTTTATTGGCGAGGTATTTACTTTGTTGGGTAGTTTCAAATCGACCAAAATTGCGATTGGGATTTCGGTGGTAGCTGTAGGCGGGATTGTGCTGGGGGCAGCGTATTTTTTATGGACTTTGCAAAGAATGTTTTTGGGCAAGTTTTGGGTCAAAGATGCCCAATGGAAAACCCAACTACACGATTTGTACCCTGCCGAATGGCTTATGCTGGGCGGGCTGGCGGCGGCTACTTTGGTTTTTGGTTTGTTTCCGAGCTTGGTTTTCAACCTTACGAGCCAATCGGTAGAGGTTTTTTTGGGGTTGTTTGTGAAGTAAGCGAGTAGTAAATGATGATAGCAGTTCGCCTATTTACTTTAGTTTTGCTTAAAATGACTAAAACGAACTCAGCTATATTTGAAATAATGAATACAACATAAAAAAAGCCAACCCAGAAGGTTGGCAAAGGCTTAAGCCTGCGACATTAAAGTCTTATTGTGAATAGAATCACAAAAAAGGATTTGTTACTAAACATTTGCAAATTATATTTTTTTTCGCTTACTTCCAACTTATTTCATCAAATTTTTAACTTAAATTGATTTTGCTATGGTTATCCTAGGCTTAGATATTGGGACAAGCTCGATTGGGTGGTGCTTGGTAGATGAAGCAACCGAGAAAATTTTGGGTACTGGAAGCGTTATTTTTCAAGAAGGTGTAAACCGTTCGCCTTTAGGCAAAGAAGAATCCCGCAATGCTTCAAGGAGAACTGCCAAACAAATTCGGCGACAGCTTATCCGTAAAAAAAGGCGTAAAATCTTGTTAATCAAGTCATTACAAGCAATTAATTGGTGTCCGTCCAACGAAACGGAGTTGGATAATTGGCGAAAACTAAAACCTTATGAATTGAGAGCCAAAGCTTTGCGTGAGCCACTCAATTTGTATGAGTTAGGCAGGGTTTTGTATCATTTGAATCAAAGGCGGGGTTTTAGAAGTAGCCGAAAATCAGGCGATAATGATGAGGGAGCTATGTATAAAGGCTTGGAAGGCAAGCGCGGCATTAGCGAATTGGCAGAAGCGATTGAACAAGGTGGTTTTAAAACTTTGGGCGAATATTTGGCTTCGCTGAACCCGCACGATATCCGCCTTCGTAACCGCTACACGCTACGCTCAATGTATGAAATGGAATTTGAATTGATTTGGGAAAGTCAATTAAGGTTTAACCCTAAATTATTGCAAAACATTGATTATCAAGCATTTATAAATAATTATTTTCCGCTCAAAAATTTTAAAGATAAGAGAAAAACTGAGTACCGCCTAAAACTTAGAGATAAATTATTGCAAAGTAATTGGAAAGATTTTTTGAAAAATTATGTGATTTTTTATCAAAGAGGTCTAAAATCGCAAAAAGGTTTGGTAGGAAAATGTACTTTGCTCGCAAACAAACGGCGCGCCCCCAAAAGCAGCTTGTTGTTTCAAGAATTTAGGATTTTGGACAAACTTCATTCTATTCGGGTCAATGGCGCAAACCGAACCGATACACCACTCACCAATACCGAGTTTGACAAGGCTTTTGGCTGGCTCAATACAGCCAAAGAAAAGACCTTCAAAGATTTGCGTAAATTTTTGAAATTGGAAGAGTTCGATTTCAATTACCCTTTGGAGGATAAAATAAAAGGTAACCAAACCGTAGCCGAACTCAAAAAAGTATTTGGCAAAGACTGGGATAACCTCAATTCCGAAAAACAAAATAAAATTTGGGAAGTGGTGTATATGGCGGATAGCAATGATTGGCTCAAAGAGTATGGCATCAAAAAATGGCAACTGAACCCAGAAAATGCCGAAAAGTTAAAAAAAGTAAGTTTCGAAAAAAGCTATGCCGACCTCAGCCACCTAGCCCTTAGCCAATTAGTGCCTTTGATGAAGCAGGCAAATTGCCCCTATCACTTGGCTTGTCAGCAATTGGGCTATCATCATAGTCAAGTAGCTAATAATCAGGAAGTTAGCCTCAATTTGTTGCCCGAACCAAAAAATATTCGCAATCCAATCGTCCAGCAGGCTCTGTTTGTCTTACGCAAATTAGTCAATACTTTGATTCAGGAGTATGCCATCAAACCCGATATTGTTCGGGTGGAATTAGCCCGCGAACTGAAAATGAAAAAGAAAGACCGCGAAAATATTAATCTTACTAACAAGCGCGCCCGCGACGAACACGCCCGCATTGTGAAAATCTTACTCAAAGAAATTCCTAAATTTCAGAAAGAAAGCGAAATAAGCCGTGAGGATATTATCAAATACAAACTTTGGGAGGAGTGTAACGAAATTTGCCCTTATACTGGTAAGTCAATCAATATCAGTCAGTTATACAATGGCGAGTTTGAGATTGAACACATTTTTCCGTATAGCCGCAGTATGGATGATGGTTTTAATAACAAAACCTTGTGCGATAGGGCTTTTAACCTCAAAAAAGGTAAATATACGCCTTATGAACTGCAAGAATATGGCATTATGAAGGCAAGTGAGTATGAGCAAATGGTAGAACGAGCCAAAAAGCTGAAGCGCAATGGGCAGTTTAATTACAAAAAATTTAAAAGATTTTTACAAAAAACCATTGATAGCGATTTTGTGGCGCGCCAACTCAATGATACAGCTTGGATTGCCAAAGAAGCCAAGGCTTGGTTATCAAGCATTTGCGACAAAGTACAAATCAGTATGGGCGAAGCTACCGCCGAACTGCGCCACTTGTGGGGGCTAAATAATATCTTGAACAAACACGGGCTAAACCTCAAAAACCGCGAAGACCACCGCCACCACGCTCTTGATGCCCTAGTAGTAGCGCTGACTTCGCCCGGTATGTTGCAAGCCTTGAGCAAAAACCACGGAAAAGGCATCAAAACCAGTGGCACACAGTTTCCTGAACCTTGGGAAAACTTCCGACAAACCGCCCAAGATGCCATTAATCAAATACTGATTTATCAAAGGCGCAAAAATCGAGTAAGAGGCAAGCTCCACGACGAGACAATGTACGGCGCAGTGTATGATATGAATGGCTTACTAAGGCAAGAAGGCAAGGATATGCGCTATTTTAAAATCAAAAAGCCCCTTACGAGCCTGTCGGCAGCCATGATTAACAAAATAGCTGACCCCATCGTAAAAAAAATTGTAAAAGAACGAATCAGAAAGATGGGCGAAAACCCTGATAAGCAGGGATTTAAAATTCCCACAGGTTGTTTTAACGAGCCACTGTATATGTACTCGCGCCAGGGCAAAAAAATCCAAATCAAAAAAGTGAGTATTCACGATGTAAGTTCCAACAAAATTTTGATTCGGGAGGGCGTATATGTAGATTCGGGCAATAACCACCACATAGTCATTTATCAAAAACCCGATGGCAAGCGCGATGGCAAAGTAACCTCGCTCTACGAAGCCGTGCAACGCCAAAAATACGGGCAAGCCGTCGTAAATCGGAATTTGGGCAACGACAAGCAGTTTGTAATGAGCCTGTCTATCAATGAAATGGTCTTGATAGATGACGAGAAGAGAAACTTCAATACTGCCAAATTACGCTGGAACGAAAACCTCCGAGCCTTTGAAGATGAAAATGGCTCTTTCAAAAACGCCGAACTTAGCCCCTACTTGTATCGAGTGCAAAAAATTGAAAGCGGGCAATTAACTATTACACTTAGGCATCATCTCACTGCCGTTTTAAAGAATGAACAAGGAGAAGAAGTTGGGAGAAAATTTGCCAATCCCAATACTTTCAAAGGCATCAAAGTCAAAATCAATATCTTAGGCGAGATAGCACCTGCGGACGATTGATTTTTTGTAAAAAACTGATAATCAGTGAGTTATGCAAATCAAAAAATCCAAGTTTAGATAAAACTTGGATTTTTTATTGCCCGTTTATAAAACAAAACAATCTTTGGCTAGTTATCCATTTACTAATTAATTCTTTGGCTTTGTTTGACCGGCGTGCCTGCCTAGTATCCATTTTAACCCCTTCGGGACAATGATTAAACGAACTTTGTATTTTGGTACGGCTTATCAGCTAAACACCCAAAACCACCAATTGGTATGCACCTCACGCGAGAGTGGCGAAATTCGCACCATAGCCATCGAGGATATTGGCTTTGTAGTGCTTGACCATTTCGAGACCTACATCTCGCCCCCTGCCATTGAGCAGTTACTTGCCCACAATGTGGCGGTGGTGTATTGTGATGCCAAGCACTACCCCAGTGGCTTACTGCTCCCACTGGCGAGCCACACACTACAAGGCGAGCGGTTTCAAATTCAAATAAAAGCCAGCAAACCCCGCCAAAAACAGCTCTGGCAACAAACTGTAGTTGCCAAAATCGAAAACCAAGCTACCCTACTTGAGCAACTTGGCAAAGATGGGCAAGCCCTGCGCCAATTGGCAAAACAAGTGCAAAGTGGCGATAGTACAAACCGCGAAGCGCAAGCCGCTCGGCGGTATTGGGCGAGTTTGTTTGCGGAGTTGCCCGGGTTTGCCCGCGACCGCTATGGGCTACCTCCCAATCACTTGCTCAACTATGGCTACGCTATTTTGCGCGCGGCTACGGCGCGGGCTTTGGTAGGTTCGGGCTTACTGCCTACATTGGGCATATTTCATCGCAACCGCTACAATGCCTTTGCACTTGCCGATGATGTGATGGAGCCCCTGCGCCCTTGGGTAGATCGAGCGGTGTACGAAATTGTGCAATCGGGCGAGGACTACACCGACCTCCCCAAAGCTTACAAAGCCCGCCTGTTGGCGGTACTTGCCGAAGACGGCAACTGGGCAAGCGATACCAGCCCCCTAATGGTGGGCTTGAGCCAAACTACAGCCTCTTTGCTACGGTGCTTGGCTGGCGAACAAATGTATATCAACTACCCAAGCTTATGTACGACCAAAGACTGAATGCCTATCGAATTATGTGGCTGTTTGTGTTTTTTGACCTACCTACCGAAACCAAAAAGCAACGCAAGGAATATAGCGTATTTCGCAAAAAA
>JALONJ010000601.1 GCA_025455045.1 Microscillaceae bacterium
AGTACTTAGATGTTTTATCTAAAAAATAAAAAACCAGCAGTTCGTACTACTGTTTTTTGGTAAGCATTTATATTTCAAGCCCGCTTATACTCGCGCTAGGCGCGTTGGAAGCGGGCAAGTAAAATCTGCTAGGTTTTGAAACCTAGCAGATGGAGGTTTTCTAATCTTCGCCTTTCTTTCTCCAAATTTCTACAATTTAGCCCAAGCACTCAAATTTCTTATAACTAATTGATAATCAGATATTTAATAATATTTTTAACCAAAGATTTTTGCCCAAATTTCTTGGTAAGCAATCAAAAACATTGCTATCATTGCCAGCCCTATGCCCAGGCGATTGAGTGGGCTGAGTTTTTCGCGGAACAAGAGCCAAGCCCACACCGCCGAAAACAAAATGGTCAAAATATTGAAAATGGGGTACAAAAAAGCCCCATCATTTTTGAAATCGGCTAATGCCAACAACAAAAAATAAAATGAAAAAAAATTGGGTACGCCAATGGCAATCCCCCCCAAAATATTGCGCAAAGCAATCCCGGTTTTGTGAATCAATAGTTGATACAACAAACCCACCAAACCAATGCTTGCCGCCGATACAAAAGAAATAACCGAAAACAACACCCCATTTTGGGCATTGATGTACTGCCAATTGAGATAATTGACCATTGTATCCACCGCCCCATTGGTGGCAAATATCAAAACAGGAAAGATAATGCTCAACCAATCGCGGGCAATGGGGGCATCGGGGTCTTTTTTGAGAGAGCTGAATACAATCGCCAAAATTGCCATCAAAACCCCCAAATAATTGATAAAATCGAAGCTTTTTTGACTGGATTGAAAAACAAACAAACTAAACAGCACCGGCACAACCAACGAAATTTTGGCGGAAACTGTAGTAAGCGTCAAACCGATTTTTTGGGTAGCTAGAGCTGTCAAATAAAATGTAGAAATAAACATACCACCCAAAACCGCCGCCAACAAGACCCAAAACTGAGCTAAAGTATTGATATTGAGCAAGTTGCCCACATCAAAGGTGAGCAAGCCGGTAAATACACAAGTCCAATAATTGACCACTACCGCCTGAAAAGTATTGATTTTATAAGTTTTAAACAAACGAAATCCTACCAACCAAGTTACAGTAAATAATACTGAAAGTAGAAGATTGAGCATCGATGATTTGATTTTTGAGGGAAGATGATTAAAAATTTTCGGGCAAAGATAATCTTTTTAAGAATTGTGCAAGCATAATTTTTTCTTTGACAAAATCGAGTGGTAATTTTTTTAAAAAATCGTTAAAAAATTTGTGAAAAGTATTTTTCTGCAAAAAAATTTGTAAGTTAAAGGTCAAATAGTATTATTTTTATTCTAAAAAAATATAAATATCTGATTATCAGTTGTTTATAAGTTTATAAATAGAATTTAAAAATTTTACCTAACTAATATCTACAAATTAAATTTTATGCAAATGTTAAAAAAAATTAATAACAAAAAAGAGGATTATATCCAAAATCTGCGGTATGACCTCCCTGCCGGATTGGTGGTGTTTTTGGTGGCTGTTCCGCTTAGTTTGGGTATAGCTTTGGCTTCGGGTGCGCCGTTTTTTTCGGGTATTATTGCCGGAGTTATCGGGGGTTTGGTAGTGCCTTTTATCAGCAAGTCGCAGGTAAGCGTAAGCGGACCTGCCGCCGGCTTGACCACGATTGTCCTATTGTCTATCCAGCAAATCGGCAGTTTTGAAGGCTTTTTGGTGGCATTGTTTATCGCCGGATTTATTCAAGTTTTGTTGGGTATTATTCGTTCAGGGATTATTGCCTATTATATACCATCGGCGGTTATCAAAGGAATGTTGGCGGCTATAGGTTTATTGTTGATTTTGAAGCAATTGCCCCACGCTATTGGCTACGATATCGAGATTTTTGAAGATGACAAATTTTTGGTCAATGCTCAAGAAAATACTTTTACCTTGCTTTTGCACGCCTTCAATAGCATCGAGTGGGGAGCTTTTATTTTGAGTGTTTTTTCGTTGGCAATTTTGTTGTTCTGGGAAATTCCGTTTTTGAAAAAAATGCGTTGGATTCCCGGTGCTTTGATAGTAGTAGTAGTGGGCGTTTTGTTCAATCAAATGTATGCCCAATATTTTCCGCATTTGAAACTAAATGCCTCGCATCTTGTCAATCTCCCCATTATCAACGATTTACAAGGATTTTTAAAGGGCTTTAATACGCCCGACTGGTCGTATATTACCCACGAAGAAATCTGGATTACTGCCTTGACCATTGGGCTGATTGCCAGTATCGAGACACTATTGACTCTGGAAGCTCTCGAGAAAATTGACCCGTATCGGCGCAAAGCCCCACTCAATCAAGAACTGATAGCCCAAGGAATTGGTAATTCGCTTTCGGGCTTGGTGGGGGGCTTACCCATTACTTCGGTCATTGTGCGTAGCTCAGTAGGGCTAAATGCAGGCGGACGAACCAAAATGTTTGTGATTATTCACGGCTTACTTTTGTTGGTGTGTGTAGTGTTTATTTCGCAAACTTTAAACCAAATTCCTTTGGCGTGTTTGGCGGCTATTTTGTTGATAGTAGGCTATAAATTGGCTTCGCCTTCGGTATTTATCAAGATGTACAAAAAAGGCTGGGAGCAGTTTTTGCCGTTTACCCTTACCATTGTAGCTATTTTATTGACTGATTTGTTGATTGGGGTAGGCATTGGTATTGGAGTGGGCTTGTTTTTTGTAATTCGTACCAATTTTCACTCGGCAATTGCCATTACCAAAGCCAATGACGACAAACAAGTGTTGATACGATTCAATAAAGATGTATCTTTTCTCAATAAGCCCTTATTGACTCAATCTTTGCAAGAAATAGAACCCAACTCTTATGTCATCATTGATGCTAAACGAGCGCATTTTATTGATTATGATATTCTTGAGCTTTTGCACGAATTTAAACAAGAAGCGCGGCATAAAAATATTCAAATTGAAATGAAAAACTTTCGAGAAAAGAGTCAACCATCTTTGCCGCAACCTACACAAATGCTTGAAGAAGTGGGAGTCGAACACTAAGAACTCAGGAATGACTAATTGCAAGAGGTACATTTCAAATTTACTACCTACGACCCTCCCCTTGTATTTCTCCCATTCCTTCGGAGTTAGGGCTGTTAAGTGCTATTTTTGAACCAAATTTTATTCGCTATTAGACCTTACCCCCTACCCATCTTCCGCCTCTGGCGGAGGGAAGATTCAGGAAGCCCCTTCCGCCAAAGGCGGCTAATCTCCCTACAGAATTTTAAAGTGCTGATAATCAAATAGTTAACTCGCTTTATTTTTAATTGGTTTAATAATTGATAATGCTCAATAATTAAATC
>JALONJ010000146.1 GCA_025455045.1 Microscillaceae bacterium
AATACAGTTAAAATGCTGATTATCAATTGCTTATACTTTTTGTTATTTTTATAAATGTAAAAGTTAAAATATCAAACTTTTGTTCAGTTATTTTACAGTAGGAATTGCTGTTATGTTTATCAGCTTTTTTTGCAAATAACTGATTATCAATTACTTACAGGTTCAACTTTTAAATAATACATTTCGGTTCGCGGACACTCAAACGAGATTTCATCATAATATTTTTGATTTTTAAAATTTGAGAAAATCTCTTTTTTATCCTTATTATAAATTTTCAACAAAACCGGCTTGTTGTTTGCGTCCTCGATTTTGATATGGTAAGTGCTTTGCTCACTAAAAATATAGGTATATTCTTTAGCCCCAGTGATTTCATAGCCCTTGATAGGTACGTATTGTTCTTTGGAAGCTCCTTTGGATTTGATTTCAAAAGAGGTTTGGGCTTGAATAACTGTGGCAAACAACAAAAAAATTAGAACAATGCTCAATTGCTTCATCATAACTACAAACGATTTTTAATTTTGGTTAATGTAATATCTACGTATCAATACGCCAAAAATTACTTTTGTAACCAAATTGCGGCAAGTTTTTTAAAAAAGAATGATGATTTAACAAAGGCATTACAATTGATTAAACTATTGATAATCAGTTGTTTATACTTTACAATGGCTTTTGAGTTTTACTCAAGTTGTAGATATCAATAGTTCGGACAGTTTCTAGTTTCTAAGCCCACTGCCCCCGGAGGGGGTTCTTTTCCGAGTTATTTACTAGGTATCTGATAATCAGCTCGTTACATAAAATATTTAAAATACCATAACTAGCTGATAATCAATTATTTACAAAAACTATCCGAAGTATTGAGCTATAAAAATTATTTTACAATTTCAAACATCAAGTAATACATACCGGTTTCGCGGCAGTTATAAATAATGGTATGAATGTACTTGCGCGAGCGCGGGTTGAGATTCATTGCCACTTGTTTGCCATCTTTATCCAAAATTTTCATAATCACGGTTTGATTGCGCGGGGGGCGAATTTTGATTTTGTACTGGCTCAAGTTGCTAAAAATATAGGGATATTTTTGTCCGTCTTGAATAGGCTCGCCCTTGATGCTTACAAAATGTTTTTGTTCAGCACCGCGCGATTGTAGTTCAAAGCTGGCATCTTGGGCTTGCACTTGCCAAAACGCTAAAAAACTTACTAAAAGGCTCAAAAAAACAATTTTTTGGTTCATAAATAAAAAACTAATTAATTGATTATCAAATTTTTACGTTTAATTGACTGATGTTAATTTTTCCAATTTTTCTTTCAATTGTCGGATTTCCAAATCCTTTTGTCGGAGTTGGAGTTGGTAGTCGTCTTGTAGCTTATCCATTTCGGCAATCCGTTGGCGCATTGCTTCTTCTTGTTTTTGAATGGCTTGGGTCTTTTCTTGAAGCTGTTTTTGTGCGTCTTTTGATTTCATCAAAGCTTTTTGCAAAATAGTTTCATTAGCTTTTATTTTTTCGTTTTGCAATTCGAGGGCTTTTTGGCTCTTTTCCATCTCGATTTTGGTTTGGGCAAGTTCGTTTTGCTTGCCTTCGCTTTCTTTTTGGGCTTCTTTGGCTCGCAAAAGAGCTTTTTGCAAAATACTTTCGGTGGCTTTCATTCGTTCATTTTGCTGCTCGAGTTCGGTTTGGTTGCGCCTCATTTCTTCTTGAGTAGTGGCAAGTTCTTCCATATTTTGGCGCATTTCTTCTTCTTGGGCGCGCAGGGCTTCACTTTGTTCTTGCGACTCGATGAGCAACCGCCTTGTGCGGTCATTGATCAATACCGTATTAATCATTGAAGCTACACTCTCCGCCAGTTTTTCGACAAACTCTATTTGGTGGTGGGCAAATTCTTTAAAGGAGGCTAGTTCCAACACTCCATACACTTGTTCATTGTGAATCAAGGGTACTATCAAAATGTATTTCGGCGGAGCATCGCCCAAGCCCGATACTACCTTGAGATAATCGTTGGGGATATCGGGCAAATAAATTGTACCTTTTTCCAAATAGGCTTGCCCCAATAAGCCTTCGGCTAGGTTGGCTTGAATCAAGACACTTTTTTTGATAAATTTTTTGCGATTGTAAGCAAATGACGACACCAAATCTAGGGTAACTTCTTGATTTTTAGCTACTTGGGCGACAAACATTCCGCCTTGAACTGCCTCGATATAAGGCACTAAATTGTTGAGCAGTTGGTCACCCAAAACTTTCAAATCAGTATTATAGGCCCGCAAAAGCTCGCCAAAATGCGCCAAGCCCTCTATTGCCCAAGTGCGCCGCTTTTCGGTTTCGGCTATGGTTTGGATTTGATTTTGCATCGTCCACAAGGCTTGACTTAGTTCATTTTGCCGGTTTTTTTCATTTTGAAAGAGTGCTTGATTGGCTGAAAGGTTGCCTTGCTCAATATTGCGAACAATCTGAGTAGCCAACTCCATATTATCGGTGAGTTGGTTGAGGGTATGCGCCAAATGCGAGAAGTTGGGATAGGCTTGTGGGTCAATTTTTAATTGCATATTGCCCTGACGAATTGCGTGGGCTTGCGTGGCTAAATCTTGGATTTTGCGCAGAAAAGCGTTGTTAAATTGCAAAAATGCCAATACGTTGAGGGCAATGAGGCTCAAAAATATGAAATCGTCCCAAATACTGATTTCAGTTTGGTAAGTGGCATATCCCAACAATAGCAAAACAAAGCTCAAGATGAGCAAAGCATTGATTTTTTTGGATATACTGAAATTTTTAAACATACATTTGAACAATGAATAATCGCCGAAACCGCTTGTAGAAAGTAAAATATGTATATATAAATGATTGATTATCAGCTATTTAATAAAAAACAATTAATGGATAAATCATTGTAAAACTATTTATTATTTTTATTTATCCGCTTCACAAAAGCAAAAATATTGCTAAATATAAATAAAAAAATCAAATGTAGGCTTAATTTTTTTCAATATAGACAATTGTCCGACATCTGAGGCACAATTCATCATTCGCCTCTGATGAATGACAAAAATGTATAATCAAGTGATTATTCATAACTTATTGATTATCAAATAGTTATATTATTTAAATTCACAACTCAACAATATTGCCCTTCGGGGGCGGAGGCATCAATACCTTACAAACTATTGTAAAATGTATGGATATACAAAATTTTTGCCCTAAGATATTTATGGAATAAATAATTTATCTTTACTTTTGATGCCTACGGATATTTTTAGCAATCAAGCTACTAAAACACCAATATAAACGCTTGATTATCAGTAAATTAACAAGTCTTTGAAAATAATAGCTTAAGGTTAAGTATATGAAATTGATTCAACTATATATCCGATGGGTTAATCAACTCAATGAATGGCTAGGCAGGCTTACCGCTTGGCTTACTACCGGCTTGGTCTTGGTAGTATGTATTGATGTATTGCGCCGCTATCTTTTTAAGGCTACTTCGGTAGCAGTCATTGAGTTGGAATGGTATCTTTTCTCGATTATTTTTTTGTTGGCGGCAGGTTATAGCCTCAAACACGACCAACACGTGCGGGTTGATGTGTTTTACACTCGGATGTCGCTCAAGCGCAAGGCTTGGGTCAATTTTTTGGGAACTCTGATTTTTTTGATACCTTTTTGTATAGTGGTTATTTATACTTCGTATAAGTTTGCTTGGGTTTCTTGGCAACTCAACGAAGCCTCGCCCAATCCGGGCGGTTTGCCAGCTACTTATCTCATCAAGGCAATGATTCCATTGGGCTTTGTTTTTTTGCTTTTGCAAGCATTTTCGCTTTTGTTTTCCTCCGGCTTGGTGATTTTTGCCAACCAAACCGACATTTTTGCACCTCATAAACCCGACGAGTCCCATGTATGAAGCCATCCCTTTGATTTTGTTTATTGTGGTATTTGCCCTCATTTTATTGGGCTATCCGGTAGCTTTTACGCTGGGCGGTATTTCTATGTTGTTTGGCTTGGCGATTTTTGGGGTTGATTTTTTCTATTTGTTGGCTTTGCGAATCTTTGGGGTAATGAATAATTATGTATTGATTTCTGTACCCTTGTTTGTGTATATGGGCATTATGCTCGAGAAATCGGGTATTGCCGAAAGGCTTTTGGAAACGATGGCACTTTTGTTTGGGCGGGTGAAGGGTGGTTTGGCTATTTCGGTTGTGGTCGTAGGGGGGTTGTTGGCGGCATCTACCGGCGTGGTGGGAGCTACCGTGATTACTATGGGCTTAATCAGTCTGCCTACGATGCTCAAGCGGGGTTATAGCATTGAACTGGCAAGCGGTACCATTGCGGCTTCGGGTACATTGGGGCAAATTATTCCGCCGAGTGTAGTATTGGTTTTACTGGGCAGTGTGTTGAGTGTATCGGTTGGCGATTTGTTTAGTGCGGCATTTATTCCGGGCTTTGGTTTGGTGCTGATATATCTGCTTTATATTTGGATATTTGCGCATTTGTACCCACAATCTGCCCCCCCAATGCCCAAAGCCGAGGTAGATGCTTTTATGGGCAAAGGATTTTGGCGCAGAGTTTTTCAGGCTTTTTTCCTGCCTTTGTTGCTCATTATGGCAGTTTTGGGGACAATTTTTGCCGGTATTGCCTCGCCCACTGAGGCGGCGGCAGTGGGGGCTTTGGGAGCAACTTTGCTTACACTTTTACAAAAAAAACTTAGTTATGCGGCTTTGCAAGATGTAATGCGTTCTACCACCCACATTACCACAATGGTTTTTACAATTTTGATTGGGGCAACGGCATTTTCGTTGGTTTTTAGGGCTACCGGAGGCGATGATTATATTGTGCATTTGATTGAAAAATCCAATTTGCACCCTTACGCTTTTTTGGCTTTGGTTATGTTGGTAATGTTTATTGCCGGTTTTTTTATTGATTTTATCGAGATCATTTTTATCATTGTCCCGGTGGTATTGCCAACTTTTTTGAAAATGAAAATTGATTTGGTTTGGCTAGGTATTTTGATGGCAGTCAATTTACAAACTTCGTTTTTGACTCCGCCTTTTGGCTTTGCCTTGTTTTATCTCAAAGGAGTAGCCCCGCCCGAAGTCAAAACCCGCCATTTGTATCGGGGAGTTTTACCTTTTATTGCTATGCAAATTATCTTATTGATTTTGATAATTATTTTCCCACAAATTGTTACGTGGTTGCCCAATTTCTTGAAAGGTAAGTAAGCGGAAGAATGTTCTTAAACGGGTGCATTTCAAATTTTACCACCCATAGCCCTCTTCTTCGGAGAGGGTAAGGGTGAGGCAAAAGAAACACGTAAATTTGAAATGCACCCGTTCCTCAGCTATATCGATGCTTCAATTGCTCGGTTTAACACATATTTAACACACTCTAGCCTGCATTTTTGCGGAGAGTTTGCGCCAATTTTCCGAATTTAGCCTCGTTATTTTATTCAATTAAAAAATTTAAACATAATGAAAAATCTAAGCAAACTTGTATTGGCTTTCACCCTTATTTTACTAGCCACCCAAGCCTCATTTGCCCAAAAAAGCCCCAAAATGTCGGCAGAAGGCAAAGCCGGTAGTACCGAAATCAGTATCAAATGGGGCGCGCCGAGCGTGCGCGGGCGAGAAATTTGGGACAAATTAGTGCCTTATGGACAAGTATGGCGCACCGGAGCCAATGAAGCTACAACTATCAAATTTTCAAAAAATGTAAAAATCAACGGACAAACCTTGCCTGCCGGTGAGTATGGCTTGTTTACGATTCCGACTGAGGGCGAATGGACAATTATTTTTAATAAAACCGCCAAACAATGGGGAGCTTACGAATACAAAGAAGCCGATGATGCCTTAAGAGTCAAAGTTAGCCCTCAAACCAATGCAATGACCGAGCAACTCACCCTCAAAGTAGAAGCGATCGGTGCCAAAGCCCAAATCAATATCCTTTGGGAAAAACTCAAAGTAGCTTTTGAAGTAAGCGAATAGCTATAAATACCTGATTATCATATAATTAAAGCCCAAAATCAAAGTGAGATTTTGGGCTTTAATTTTAAAACTTTATCGATTTGAATGAAGCGATTTTTGTTAGAATAGCCATTTTTGAATGGGTATAATTTCTTAATTTTTTTGATACAATCCCCAAAGCATATTGAATTTTACCCCGCCCCAAATAAATAGAATACTGGAAACTACCGTAAAAAATGCTTTCATTACTACATTTTCGGGAACAAAACCTAGACTTTTGAATACAAAACCACTCAAATACTCCGCCAAGCCAAATATCAAAAGCGCGCCGCAAAACCGCGCAAATCTTTGCCAAAGCTTAGGTTTTTCGCGGGGCAAGCCCTGAATAAGCAATAAAATATAACCAAGATTCATCCCTAATAAATATGCCGGTATTCGCCATTCGTGATAGGGCAATAATCCAAAGCCCAAAAGTGGCACTCCCAACCAATAAATTAAATGTAAAGGCGAAAAATAAACCAGTATAGGCTGCGTGTTTTGCAATACTTTGATATATCGATAGGCAATGCCCAATATCAAAAGCCCCAAAAGATAGCCCGCCAATACATCAGCCAAGAAATGTACTCCCAAATAAATGCGCGAAAGCGGGACAAACACAATCAAAAATATACACACCATACTGAGCCACCATCGCCGAAACAGCAAGGCAGTGGCTCCCCAAAGTGCCATCGCCACGCTGGTATGCCCCGAGGGTATTCCATAGGAAATATCGGTATGTGTACGGATTTGCGCCAACGCTTCGGGGGGCAAAAGTCCCCAAAAATGCCCGGCATCCATCGTTTGTGAAAGTCTAAATTCTTGCCCGCCGAGGTCGGTATCCAAAAAACGGACACGCGGGTCGATATGAAAAGGGCGAGGATAAGCAAATAAGTTTTTGAAAAAAGCGGTAATAATAGCCGTTACCAGCAATATTTGTAACAACAAAAAACCGCGTCTGAAATCGAGCGCAAACAAAACAAAAACAATAAAAGTCAGCAGAAAAGTAGTATAGCCCAAACGAGTCATCCAACGAAAGAACTCGGTGAGCCAATCACTAGCCAAAGATTGAAAAAATATATGTATATCTGTCTGAAACATTGGATTTTGGGGGTTTTGGGGGCAATTTATGGATAAGTAGTTGGAAATGGATAATTAGAAATTAAAAATTAAATAACTATTTGATTATCAATAAGTTATATTTTTTAGGCTCTAGGCTGTATTTTGTGTCAAGGCTGAAATTAACTATCTTTGACAATAGTTCGTACCGTTTCTAAGCCCCCTGCTCCCGGAGGTGGAGGTTTAGCCCCAAGTTATTCACTAAAAACTTGATAATCAGATTTTATAAAACATTTAAAAAAATAACATAAGCTACTGACTATCAATTGCTTATGAAAAATATCTAAAGCGTTGTTTGAATGTCATACTCAATTATTTAAGCAAAAAAAAAACAAAAGATGATTTATACTGTAAACGAAGCAGGCTATTATGGCAAATTTGGGGGAGCTTATATCCCCGAAATGCTCTACCCCAATGTAGAAGAGTTGCGCGAGCGATATTTGGATATAATCAATGAACCGGCTTTTCAGCAGGAGTTTCAGGAGTTATTGCACGATTATGTAGGCAGACCTTCGCCTTTGTATTTTGCCAAGCGTCTTTCTGACTTATACAATACCAAAATTTACCTCAAGCGCGAAGACCTCAATCATACCGGCGCACACAAAATCAACAATACCATTGGGCAAGTATTGCTGGCAAAACGACTTGGCAAACAAAAAATCATTGCCGAAACCGGAGCCGGACAGCACGGCGTAGCCACCGCAACCGTGTGTGCCTTGATGGGCTTAGAGTGTATAGTCTATATGGGCGAAATAGATATTGCTCGCCAACGTCCCAATGTAGAACGGATGAAAATGCTCGGTGCCAAGGTTGTACCGGCTACTTCGGGAAGTCGTACCCTCAAAGATGCAACCAATGAAGCGATGCGGCATTGGATAAACAATCCCACCGATACTCACTATATCATTGGCTCGGTGGTAGGTCCACACCCCTACCCCGATATGGTAGCGCGGTTTCAATCGGTCATCAGTGCAGAAATAAAACAACAATTGCAAACCAAAGAAGGACGCGACTACCCCGACTATGTCATTGCTTGTGTAGGCGGAGGGAGCAATGCCGCCGGGGCGTTTTATCACTTCTTAGACAATCAAAAAGTAGGCTTGATTGGGGCGGAAGCCGGAGGCTTGGGCATTGATTCGGGCAAATCGGCAGCCACTCTGGCACTTGGCAAAATCGGAATATTGCACGGCAGTAAAACCGTATTGATGCAAACGACTGATGGTCAAGTAGTTGAGCCTCATTCCATTTCGGCAGGTTTGGATTACCCGGGCATCGGTCCCCTGCACGCTCACCTCTCCGATACCCAAAGAGGGCAGTTTTATAGCATCACCGATGATGAAGCCATGCGCGCCGGTTTGTTGGTCAGCCGAACCGAAGGTATTATACCGGCAATTGAGACGGCTCACGCTTTTGCGATACTAACCAAAAAAACTTTTCAAGTCAATGATGTAGTTGTTATTTGTTTATCAGGGCGGGGCGACAAAGATTTGGATACTTATGTCAATTACCAATATTGAGTTCGCTAAGTGGGCAATATAAGGGACAAATGCAACATAAAGTAATACTTTAAATATATAACTATTTGAAAATCATTCGATTATGACTTTTAATGATTACTTCCTAAAACGATAACCCACTAACAATCAGCATAGTTTTTGAGATTTTAAATACTTGATCAAAGTTAGTTTTATAAATCTCGTAAGACTTAAACAATTGATTATCAGCAAGTTATATTTAAAAACACTTCAATACTTTTTATAAGTAATTGATAATCAATAGATTACGTCATTTTAAGATCGATAAAAATAAAAAAATCAAATATGTCATCTTGCGTGGAACTTTGTGGACTTTTTTCGCTTTTGGGTAATTATAATTTGTTGATTTTCAATTAATTACAGAAATATTTTAAGACATAGCAATTCAACAAAGTTCCCCGCAGAATGACAACTTGGGGGAGTTTTGGGCTATATTTTAAAGTCTTAATTTTTGTACTTTTTTAATGTACTTTAAAATATTCACGTTAATTACTGATTCCTAATTATTAAAATCCAAATCCTAACCTATGAAACTGAATCAAATTACTATATCAGTCAAGGATTTAGCCTTAGCAATTTCATTTTATCAAAAACTGGGCTTACACTTGATAGTCAAGACCGAACAATACGCTCGTTTGATAGTGCCGGGTAATGAGGCAACTTTTTCTTTGCATCTCAATTCGCAAATGCCCTCGTCCGAAACCGTCATTTATTTTGAATCCGATGACTTGGACAATTGGGTGGCAGATTTACAGCAACAAGGTTTGCAATTTAGACAATTGCCCATTGACCAAACTTGGCTTTGGCGTGAAGCCTATTTGCTCGACCCTAGTGGCAATATAATTTGCCTTTACTTTGCCGGACAAAATCGCCTAAATCCACCTTGGCGCATCAATTAAAAATTTGAGAATCGCTTGGGCGATTAAAATAAATTTGAAAAAGAGGATTGATTATTCTTGATCATAAAACAAAATCGACCCTCAAGATACACTCACAAAACCCAATTCAATCCGATGAAAAAATATTTTTTGTTTGGGCTTTTAATTACACAAGTGGTATTTGCGCAAAACTTAGTTCCCAATGGTAGTTTTGAAGAATATCGAAACTGCCCTGATTCCTTGGGGCAAATACGCAAGGGTATTGTAAAACATTGGCAAGCTAACCCCAGCACTTGCACCCCCGACTATTTTAATGCTTGTGCCGACCGATACTTGGGTGTACCGCACAATCAGTGTGGTAGTTTGGCGGCGCACGAAGGCCAGGCTTATATAGGTATGATTTTGTACGCCGGCGAGTCGCGTTATCCGCGCGGGCATATCCACCACCAGACCGAGCTGGAGTATCGTGAACATTTGCAAGTCAAACTTTTACAGCCCCTCAAAGCCCATCATCAATACCGAGTGCGGATGTATTTTGCTTTGTCGGATTATGCCAATTATGCTATCCAAAATATCGGCATCTTGTTTACACACTTCCCGCTCGAGATAGTCGCCAACCAAGAGTATGCACCCCAAGTAGTTTATAATCAGGAAGTTAATCAACTTGGTAAGTGGATTTTGTTGGAAGATACATTGGTGGCAACGGGCGATGAAAAATTTATGGTGATTGGGGCTTTTGATAATTATGAAAACCGAAAAATTCGCAAAATTAGCGAAGATACCCGCCATAGCCAGCGATTTAATTACAACCGAGCTTACTATTTTTTTGATGATATATGGTTGGAAGAAATCGGATTAGCCCCCGAAATACCGCCGGTCAAAGAGTTGATTACCGATTTTGGCAAACTCAAAGAGGGCGATAAGGTTGTATTGCAAAACATTCACTTTGAGTACGACCGAGCCGATTTGCGTGCCGAGTCTTTTCCCGAATTGGACAAATTGGTCAAAATGCTCAAAAACTTTCCCAAAGCCGAAATTTTGATTTTGGGGCATACCGATAGCTTGGGAACCCTAGAAAAAAATCAAGAACTCTCGCAAGCCCGCGCCCAAAGTGTCAAAAACTATCTCTTGCAATTTGGCATCAAAGAATCGCGCATCAGCACCAGAGGCTTGGGCGAAACCCAACCTATTGCCACCAACGCAACTCCTGCCGGACAACAGCTCAATCGAAGAGTAGAGTTTATCTTGCGGCGGGTGCGTAGCCGAGTGAATTAGGTTTTAAAAACATTAAAAAAAATCGCTAATTACCTGATTTTCAATGAATTATGATAAATCAAATCACCTTTACTTTGTTTGGCGAGGGCAACCAAATAATCTACTAAAACATTTAAAGAGTCATCTGGCATACCTTCAAAACTTGTCATTACAGTTTCGTTATATTTTAAAAATAATTTGGTAGCATAAGGATGTTTGGCTTCTACAAGATTGGTATAATTTCTAATCATTTTTTTAATCAAACTGGTATCTAAGCGCAGGGCTACGTTACGCAAACCCGGACCTATTATTATCTCATCAGTTGTACTATGACAAAATTGGCAGTTTTGCTCAAATAAATGATGCCCTAAATGTTCTGATAGACCATCATTGGGTGTACCACAAAAAGAATCCTCGTCTGAAACAACTCCACAGCCAAATGATTGCTTATCTGCCAACAAAGTGGGAAGTTCCTGCCAATAAATAAAAATATGCGAAGTCAAACCCAACAAAATCATTATAGCAATTGCCAATAGAGCAATCGCTAATTTCACTTTTTGCCATTCCTTGCCCATTACTTTGCATTATCAATTTTAAAATAAATGTAAATTAATTTCCCGTTTAATCCAAACAAACCGCAAATCTTCAGTTTTTCGCCAACTAAATGCTAGTGGCAAATCTAGTTTTTCGGCAATATGCTGCATAAACTTAAGACGTTATTTTTCGAGCAATATTATCTAGCCGAAAGGAAGATTTTGGGGTAGAAAACCTCAAAAATTCATATTTAACCCTCAAAATATTATAAATCGAGTTTTACAGAGCGTAAATTGTGTGTAATATTTTTGGAAATTAGTAGATTTTTTGCTTAAAATTGCGGGCTTTTTACTGGACATATTTCAAGGCACTAGCATTACAAGATATAATTAATTTAAACCATAACCATAACTTTGCTCGTAAAAGATGACAGAACCAAACTTAAAAAAAGAAATGTTCGAGTTTTATTTGACAATTATCGAAAGCCTCGCCCAGACTCAAAACCCCGCTTTTTTGGCAAAATTTAATAATATGATTTATGCCGATAACAAGTTGAACTCCGATGAAAAGTTCTTTTTGATGGGCGAAATGCAAAAACGCTGGCAAAAATGCACTGCCAAAACTGCCAACAAAATATCGGCTTTTGCCAACTAATTGATTTTTCAAAGGATAACGCCCAGCGCAATAAACTATATTTTTTTAACTCCCTGCCACGAGCTATTTATCAAATTCATTTTAATTTTATTTATCAACCAAGCCCTCATCATCGCGCAAGTAAAGTGATGCTGAAAAATATTTTTATACAATTTGGATAAAAAAAGGCTCTAGCTGTTTTAAAAAATCCGTTCAAATCTGTCAGGTTTCTCAATTGTGGAGTTATAAAAAAATCGCATTAATTTAACGTGAACATTTTTATAACTAATTGATAATCAAATAATTATAATGTAAAAAATACATTTTTTCGATAAATTATAAATTATGTTTAAAATAAAATTGTATTATTTTAA
>JALONJ010000147.1 GCA_025455045.1 Microscillaceae bacterium
TATTTTTAAAATAATTGATGATTTGTCAAAAAAAGCGTATTTTTACATCATAATTAGCTCATTATCAAATAGTTACTAAAATATTCACGTTAATTTAACGTGAATATTTTTATAAATAATTGATAATCCTCCAAAGGCGGACACGGTCAGTTAGTTATGATTTAAAAATATACTTTTTAGCAATGTGTGTGATAGTTTTTAAAAGTTAGTTTATTAAAATGCATAACTATTTGATAATCAGCAAGTTACATAATTTAGATTAAAAGCATAACTTATTGACCGCGTCCGCCTTTGGAGGATTATCAGCTAGTTAGCTATTTTTGATAATTGGAAAATTAATTTTGTTACACATATTGCTTATATTAGCCAATAAATTTATCTGCTTATTTTTTAAAATAGATGTACCTCACTTACTATTTAGCCACCTCCGAGCAGTTGCCGCTTATCCTCGACTTACTCAAACAAGCCTCAATTTGGTTGCAAAGCCAAGAACTCAAGCAATGGGCTTTTTGGCAAAATCCGCCCGCCGACAAAATCGCTTGGTTACAGCAAGGCTTAGATGCGCAAGAGTTTTATTTGGTAAAAGCCGAAAATGATATAGCCGGTATGTATCGCCTGATGACCGAAGACGAGTTGTATTGGGGCAAACAAACCCAAGCCGCCGCTTATGTCCATTCACTGGTAGTCAAAAAAGAATTTGCCGGACAAAAACTAGGTGCAAAAATTTTGCAAGCCATTGAAAATCAGTTGATTAAACGAAGTATTCCCCGCCTTCGCTTGGATTGTGTAGCCGAAAACCTCGCTTTGTGTGCCTATTACGAAAAACAAGGCTTTGTCAAAGTTGGGCAAAAACAAATGCCTCACTCTTTGAATAATTTGTATGAAAAAACCTTGTTTTGAAATACGGATTCAGCCAACAGCCAAGGCTATTACTGCTCATTGGTCTTTTCAAAATAGTAATATTTATTTCTAAACTTGACCACTACCCGCTCTTGCGGGGCAGAGGTTTGTCGCACGAGTGTAACCTGAATCTCATCTTGGGAGTTTTGGGTTTGATATATGCGCACACTTCCAGTTTGATCATTTTGGAGAATAATTTGTTGAGGATAAGCAAACTCAAATTTACCCAATCGGGCAGTCGCAAACATCAAGCCTTGTTGATGCAGTATCAGCTCCCAATCGGGGTTTGTTGATTTCACACTTAATTCATTGATTATCAATGGATTGTGATTTTTTGAATTACCTATATCGTCTTTACAAGTAGTGATGAGGTGCAAACAAAACCAAGCAAATAAGATGAAAAAAATGCTTGGAATGAGGGGGTATTTTTTTAGAAAATTGACTTTTTCGGACATTGAGTAATCAGTAGATTTGTTATGGTAAAAATTCGGTTAATATCAGTGAAATTTTGTAATCAGTTGATAATGAGATGTTTAAAGGTGAGTCTTTGACTCATTTTTCTTTTTTTTGATAATCTTTAAATAAAAAATAAAATTACAACTATTATTTGAGCAAATCAATCCTTACCCTGTTCCATTTTATTTTTTAAGGGCGTAGCCTATGCTTTATCCGATTGACTGGCAAATAACTCATTAAAACTACTACCTTTGCTATTCATTGACCAAGCCAAATTTTAGTAATTGATAGCCAATAAATAATGTTATAACTGCTTGATTATGAATAACTTACACTTAAAAAGAATATTTTTTATCGGCTTTTTTATTTTTTTACAATTTTGGGCAAAGGGGCAAGCCCCACTTATCCTGACCCACGACAGCACTTATATACCTCTGGCAAAGCAGGTATGGGTTTTGGAAGATGCCACCAAAACACTGGACATCACTCAAATATTGAACCCCAAAAATCAAAAAAAATTTAGTCTTTCTAAACAAGAAACCCCTTTTCACGCCTATTCTTTGGCAAATTATTGGTTCAAATTTGCGGTAGAAGCCCACAAATTGGCTTTTAATGACGAATGGTTTGTGCAATTGCACAATCCGAATATAGATACCGTTGAGGTATATTTTTTAAATCAAAAAAATGAAATTATCCAAAAATATTTGACTGGCGACAAGTTTCCTTTCTACCAACGTCCGGTTACTTACCACAAGTTTTTGTTTCCGATTCCTTTTGAAAAAACCACCCAAATCAAGGTCTATATTGCCTTACGAGGCATTTATGCCAAAAACCACAATCTTGATATTGTCGAGAAAAAAACCTTGCTCAATCAGGGGCAAAATACGGTTTCGTTTTATATTTTTTTGAAAGCCATTTTTTTTACTTTGTTGATTTATAATTTTTTGTTGTATTTGGTCTTGCGCGATTTGGCTTACTTGTATTATGTAGGGTATTTGTTATTTGGTTTGACTTACTTTTTGGCAATCGATGGCTTGGGTTTTCGGGTTATTTATCCCCATTTACCGTTTCTTACTTCGCACGTAGCCAATGTATCGGCTTTTTATTGTGCAATATGCCTTAATTGGTTTGCTTATCATTTTTTGCATCTTGAGCAAATACGGCGATTTTGGGTCAAAAAAGCCCTTTGGGCGATGATTATCCTGAGTCATTTATTGCTTTTGTTGATGTTTGGCAATGTGTGGCAAATCGGCAGTATTCCTGTATTATTTCTGGGAGTTTTGTTTGTAGGCTTATCAATGACCTTTGCTTTTAGCTTAGGCTTATTAGGCTTACGCGAAAGGTCGCGCCAGGCAACGTTTTTTATCATTGCCACTGTTTTTTTGACAATTGGGATTTGGATGAATATTTTTAGACGTTTTGGTATCAATATTCCCGAAATCATCGGCGAAAATGCCTATCAAATCGGAATGGCATTAGAAGGAATTTTGCTCTCATTTGCCCTTGCCGACCGCATCAAAATCGCCGACCGCGAAAAACGCCAAGCCCAAGAAACCGCCATTGCAGCCTTGCAAAAAAATGAAGCCATTATTCGAGAACAAAACACCCTTTTAGAGCAACGGGTAAAAGAGCGAACTGCCGAAATTGAACAAAAAAATAAAGATTTGCGCCAAAAAAGCAACGAACTTGAGAAAGTAAATGCTACCAAAGACAAACTTTTTGGCATCATTGGACACGATTTGCGCTCGCCCATCAACTCGCTCAAGGGCTTGATGGATATGCTCGCCAATCAATACATCAGTGCCGAAGAATTTGTAATGTTTTCGGGCAAATTGCGCAATGGGGTAGAACACGCCCATTTTACTTTGAATAATTTGCTCGAGTGGGCAAATACCCAATTGAAAGGTTTGAAAGCCGAGCCTTGTGCAACCAATTTGGCGGAACTAGGCAACGAAAACTTCAATTTTCTGGAGCAATTAGCCGCCGGTAAACAATTGCAATTGATCAATCAAATTGCGCCCGACTTAGAAGCCTACGTCGACCCCGACCAAATCAATTTAGTGTTTCGCAATTTGATTAGCAATGCCATTAAGTTTACCCCCGAAAATGGCAGTATTACCTTGCAAAGCCAAATGGAAGATACGTTTTGCCAAATAGCTGTAACCGATACCGGTATCGGAATGAATGCCGAAAATGCTGCCAAACTGTTCAACAAAACCACCCATTTTAGCACTTACGGTACAAGTGGCGAAAAAGGCACTGGCTTAGGTTTATTGCTTTGCCAAGAAATGGTAGAGAAAAACGGGGGCAGTATTTGGGTCGAGAGCGAACTGGGTAAAGGCACAAGTTTCAAATTTCGTTTGCCTTTACAGGCGCAAGAATCAGCTTAAGGAATAAAAGTTAAATCATTGATTATCAATAAGTTAAATTGTGTTTGGGTACTTATTTTAAATTTTAAAAATTTGTAAAAAGCCGCGCTTGAAAACGTGCATTAGTAACAGATGCAAAATAAAGTAACACTTTTAAAAATATAATTAGTTGATAATCAGGTAATTAAATAATTCCTAATTTCTAATTTCTAATTTCTAATTCCCAATTCCTATGCACATCTCACTTGCCAATCATCACATCTTAGTAACCGGGGCTAGTCGCGGCATCGGCAAGGCAATTGCTCGTCAATTGTTGTTAAGTGGTGCCAAAGTAGTTGCTCATTATAGTCAAACCCCGCAAGGCGTAGCCGATTTGATACAAGAATTTCCTAGTCAAGTGCTAGGTATAGCGGCTGATTTGGCGCGGATTGAGGATTGCGAAAACTTATTTCAAACAGCAATTAATCAATTAGGTTTTTTGAATGGCTTGGTCAATAATGCCGGTATTGCCCTCAAATCACCTATGCAAGTACCTGACCATCAATGGTTTGATGATTGGAACAAAACTTTGCAAGTCAACCTAACGGCTAGTGCTTGGCTGGCGCGCAAATTGGTCAATCATTGTTTGGCAAATCAACAAATCGGACGCTTGGTGCATATATCCTCCCGAGCCGGATTTAGGGGCGATACTGCCGAATATGTAGCCTATGCCGCCTCCAAAGCCGGTATGATTACCCTAAGTCATTCTTTGGCACGTGCCTATGGCAAGCAGGGCATTAGGTCGTTTGTGATTGCCCCCGGATTTACCCAAACCGATATGGCGCAGGATTTTATAGACGAATACGGGGCTGATTATGCCAGCAAAGACATTGCCTTAGAAAAACTAACCCAACCCGAAGATATTGCCTATATGACCACTTTGCTTTTGTCGGGGCTTGCCGACCACGCTACGGCTTCTACCATTACCATCAATGCCGGAAGCTATGTGCATTAGCAATCATTGAGAATTGGAGACTGAGGAGCGATAATTAGGTAAACCTTTGATAATCAATCGATTAAACGATTGAATTGATTAATAAGTTGTGGGCAAATAAAGAGTTAAACAAAACAAAAAGTTTAAAAATTTGATTATTCATTATGTAGTTCAATTGCTTGACGAAAATGGAAAGCTGGCTTCAAGCAAACGTCCGACAATTTATTTATCAATTCAAATCTAAAAATGTATGTTTGGTTTATTTAAGAAAAAAACTGAAATAGAAAAATTGAGCGAGCAGTATGCCCAATTAATGCAAGAAGCTCACAAACTCTGGCAAAGCAATCGAGCCGCCGGCGACCGCAAAGTAGCCGAAGCCGAAGAAGTTTTGAAGAAAATTGATGTTTTGAAGGCAAAAGGTGAGTGATTTATTAGTGCTGTGAAGTAGGCAATAAAAGCCTAAAAATCAGTGTAAAAAAAAGTGCTAGATTAATCGAGAACAACACATCGCTCAAGTAATGCTGAAACAAGAATATCCTTCCCAAGCTAATCAGAAAAGGAATGAGTAATATCCCAAAGGCGTACTTTGGAAATCCGAAAGCCAAAGGCAAAAAAAAGCCCAAATAATCGCCCGCGTGTCCCGAGGGAAAAGAATCCCCGTTTCCGGCTAAAAAATTCAAGTCATATTTGCCGGTCTCGAGCAAAGTTTCGGGGCGCGCCCGAGGCAAATTTATTTTTAAAATACTCACTACCAAGGTAGTACTCCAGTGAGTAGCGATGATTTGTAAAAAAACCAAACTAAAGCCTTTTCTCAAACTATAAAACACCCCAAATAAAATCAATAAAAGCCAATGGCGCAGGAAACCAAAGCTCATATATTCAACCCAATACCCGTTTTGATAGCCCAGCCAAAAGCGGGGAGAGTAAATCAGATGGTCAAAAAAAGCCGTAAATCCGCCAAAAAAAGGCGATAAACTACAAAAGTTTTGATGCAATAAAAGTGTAAGCGGCTGGTCAATCCAAAGAATTAAAAAAATACAAATCAAGGATAAAGTCAAAAAATTGATAAAAATACTCTTGAGGTTGGAATTGCGTAAGCGAAAATTCATAAAGTACTGATTATCAATAGTTTAACTCATTTCATCGGAGCAAAGTACGTAAAACACCAATAATTGTCTGCTGAAAAATTTGATTAAAAAATTGCCCCCTCAAATCATAGTTTGTACAGTAGGAGGACACTCGCACCGCGATTTAGTGCCTTTGGAATAGGGCAAATGGTCTAAAAATGCTAGTTCAGCAATAAAAACAATCATTAAACCAATCAATAAAATCCCCCAAAATAGCCAATTTGGATTCTCAAGTTTTTGTTGCAAAGTTTTCATTGATACAATGGGTTATATGATAGGAATAGCTTGTTAGATGCTTATGTTTACAAATTTACACACAATTTCTTCAAAACCAAAAAATGAGTTGATAAATCATTTTGCCCTTCCAAACGATTAAGTAACAAGTAAAATACTCAATCTTATTGAGTCTTGAGATAATGATTGTAAAACTGAGTAACATTTTTCAAAACTTAACCCATTGATAATCAGATGTTTATACAAATCCTAGCCCCTGATTGCAAATTTCTAATGCCTTAAATAATAATCTCTAATATATTTTCTATCTTTGTCCACTTGAGATGACAAAAAATAACACCAAAAAATCAATTTTTAAAATTATTGCAAATCAATGGCGGAAGAAGTTTTACCAATTAATTTAGCGGCTTTAGAAAATTATGCGCAGGCTTTTACGCGCAAATTGAGCGATTATTTTTTTATAGACCACCCTTTTATCGAAGGCAAAGATATTCTCAATTTTTGCGATATAAAACAGATTAACTTGCTCATAATCAAGCATTTATTTGAAAAATGGCAAGCCGAAAACAACCGATTGGAAAGCCCTTATTTTGATTATCAAAACGTTCAGGTACAAACGGCTTTGAAGTCGTTTATGAATATTTTGTCGCAACATATCCAAATTACCAAACATCATTTTACGCCTTTGTTTTATCAAGCCACCCGCGATGCTTTGATTTTGATTTTGAATCCTAAACTATTTTATCAAGCCGAAATCCATCAATTGCGTGTAGAGGGCGTTTCTGCCAATCATTTCAAACAAATTGCCAAATATATCCAATTTAATAAGGAAATTTTGCGCAACCTCATCGCCCGCCTTGAGCGCGATGACACCTTTAGTGACCTAGATGCCTTGCGTATTTTAGATGAGGTGTATCACGAAAATCGGCACTATATTGAGCCAATGGACTGGCGAATCAAGACTTTTTCGGATATTTTGCCCCTTGACCTAGATACAATCATCAATAACCCAGACCTTGCCAGTCGTCCGACTTTGGACGAAAGTAAGCCCACCCCATCTTCAACTGCCGAGGCTACCACTGCCAAAGTCATTGAAGACGACCACGATGACTTGGCTGACCTCCCCGACTCGCTCCACGCCCGCCTCAAAGAAGAACACGCGCTCAAAGGGAGTATTTTGGATAGTTTTCAACAATCAAAAATTGAAAAACTGCAAAATTTCATTTCCATCAATCAAAAGTTTCAATTTATCAATCAATTGTTCAAAGGCGACTCTTTGGCTTTCAACAATGCCCTCGACCGCTTAGACAATTGCCAAACTTTGGGCGAAGCCCTCGCTTTGGTCAAGCAAGATTATGCTGTGAAATATGGCTGGAATTGGGAAAGCGAAGAATCCGACAATTTTTTGGACTTGGTCGAGCGGCGATTTTTATGAAAATTGGTATCTGAAAATTTACAAGCAAAAACATAAGGCATTGATTATCAATAACTTATAAAGTTTGAAATTATTTTTCCTAAATAAAAGCAATTGAATTTTGAGAAAAAAATGATTGTTTTTTTGCAAATATCATTTCATTCACTATTTTTGCAGTCCGATTTCGGAATCATAAATGGACTCTTAGCTCAGCCGGTTCAGAGCACCTGCCTTACAAGCAGGGGGTCGTAGGTTCGAATCCTACAGGGTCCACTCAATCAAATATCGGGTTCTTAGCTCAGCCGGTTCAGAGCACCTGCCTTACAAGCAGGGGGTCGTAGGTTCGAATCCTACAGGACCCACTTTTCAAAGACCGAGTTACTAAAATTTAGTAGCTCGGTTTTGTTTTTATCATCAGAGTAGCTTATTTAAATGCAAGAAATCTATCAATATTTTCAGAAAAAATTGAAACTTAATCCCCCTCAATTCGCGTTTAAAATGGTAACTGTTCACCCCTCCATAAAATCGAGTAATTTTGTATGAAGTTTTAAGTAAGCAACGATGAGGATAGAACAAAAATTCATTCAAATCATTTGTATAATAGTTCGGACAATTGGGTGTATTTCAAATTTACGTTTTAAGACCTCACCTCTGCCCTCACCTCTGAGAGAGCGAATTTAAGGAATAAATTTGAAATGCACCCAGACAGTTTCGGGTTTCTAAGCCCCCTGCCCCCGGAGGGGGTTCTTTTCCGAGTTTTTTATTAAGTGTTTGATAATCAGTTAGTTACGAAAAAATATTTTAAATAGCCTCACTACCTGATAATCAACTGCTTATAAAAAATATCCGAAGTGTTGTTGTCATTATTTACTTTTAGTATCAACGCTTACTCAAGCAAACTATTTGAATACCATCGCCAAATAAAAATAAATAGATTGATAAATATTTGATAATCAATGGCTTATGATAATAATTCTACTCATCTAACCCAATTGATAGGTTTAGAGCTTAAAAGTAATAAAATTAAAACCCCATTTTTTTGCTATTTTTGATGAATATAAATTAATTAGCAAAGAACTGAACTATATTAGCCACAAAAAAATGATAAAAGTAACAATAGATAAAAATTCGGGTTATTGTTTTGGCGTAGAATACGCCATTCAAATGGCAGAAGATGAACTGCAAGAGAGTGAATTTTTATACTGTTTGGGCGATATTGTCCACAATGATATGGAAGTCAAACGCCTTTACGATCAAGGGTTGCGTATCATCACCCGCGAGCAACTCCAAGAACTCAAAAACTGTAAAGTCCTCATTCGCGCCCACGGCGAACCCCCCGAAACCTACCAAATTGCTCTCCAAAATAACCTTGAATTGATTGATGCCTCGTGTCCGGTGGTTTTGAAATTGCAAAATCGGGTCAAAAATTCGTATGACCAAATCACGACCAAAAAAGGGCAAATTGTGATTTATGGCAAAGAAGGACACGCCGAAGTCATAGGCTTGACGGGGCAAACCAATCAAGAAGCCATCATCATTAGCAGTGAAGCTGACTTGGACAAAATTGACTTTACGCGCCCCGTTACTTTATTTAGCCAAACCACCAAAAGCACCGCCGGTTTTTATAAAATTAAAGAGTTAATTTCCCAAAAAATTGCCGAAGCCAATCCCCAAAACCCTAACGATATAAGTTTTGAAGCCAACGACAGTATTTGCCGACAAGTATCAAACCGAGAGCCTCAACTCCAAAAATTTGCCCAAGAACACGATGTGTTGCTGTTTGTCAGTGGCAAAAAAAGCTCAAACGGCAAGGCTCTTTACCAAGCTTGTTTGCAAAGCAATCCTCATAGCTATTTTATTGAAAATGAAGAAGAAATTAATCCCGATTGGTTGAGCCACGCTCACTCGGTTGGAATATGTGGGGCTACTTCTACGCCGATGTGGTTGATGGAGCAAGTAGCACGTTTTGTCGAGACCTTAGAGGTGGGTGTTTTGGCTTAGTCCAAGTTTGGGGTTGCTAGTTTCTACCTCTCTTGTCTCACCTGAAACAAATAAAACCTGTCAGGTTTTAAAAATCTGACAGGTTTGAAGATTCATAGAACTTTGGAGCGAAATCGAGGTTGAGTGAAGTCAATCTCGATGAAGAAAACCTATTGATTGAGTATAACTCTTTATTTATCCACGATTTATTGGGTAAATCAAATCATCAAACCGATTGATTATGAAGCATTTACTCGATCCCCAATAACTCCTATTTCTTAATCAATTTTTTAACTTCATCTTCATTGATTTGTACCGGATACTTGGCTTTGAGTTCGCTAATCCATTGATTTTCAAGGCTTTTTTGATAGTCGGTGATTACATAACCTCGCGCTTCGTCAAACTCTTTGAGGCGTGGCTCTTTGATGTCGCCGATTTCAATTTGAATTATTTGCCCATTTTCGCGCAAAGTATAACTACCCGGCTTCCATTCCACTTTGTCCAATAATTCATTTTCACCTTTTTGAAAAGTACCCTCAGTAATTTTGCAATTCAAGGGATTGTTTTCATTCAAAATATTTTCCAACTGGCGTTTGGAGTTACTAAATACACTTATCTCGATGCGGCGATTTTTGCTACGGTCGGTTCGAGATATGGGCTGCGTAGTACCATAGTCTTTGGTGGTGATTTTGCCCAAATCCACTTTCTTAAAACTCAAGTATTTGACCAATGCCTGCAAACGCTCGGCAGACAGGCTGGTTTTTTCGGCGGGGTCGGCGTGGGCGGCAAGTTCTAGCCTAAGGCTAGGTTCTTGTTTGAGGGCAGTTACAATTTGATTGATGGTTTTGATAGCATTTTCATTCAAAGATACATCATCTTTGTCAAACAAAATATTGTCTAGTTGCAATGCCGATACCGGGTACAAAGTTTTGTTTAGGTAAGGCTTTAATTGATTAAAGACTTGTTCGCTTGCCAATTTGTAAATAGTAGCTGTAGCCCGATACCCAAAGCGATACTGCTCACGGTTGGCTTGAAAATACCCCTTAGCTCCGGTGGTATCTTCTAGCGCGCGATTCCAAACTTTGGTACGCATTGTCTCAAACAACATCATTCCTTCGCGGTATTCATTGATCAGGTTGCGGTACTCGGGGCGTTTTTGCAAAAGATTTTTGCGCTCAAAGTCTATCAAACTAAAATCTTTAAATTTTTGATAATACAAGCGCATATAATGGGTGCTGTCGACCATATCGGCACGGGGCACTTGCTTATCATACAAATAATTAAAAAAATCTTTGATGGTATATGCCTTTTGCACTTTGGGCTGAAGGCTTTTGAGGCTAAACATTGTTTCTTTCATCAAAGACTCTGTGCTGTTGAAACTCCAAGAACCTTTCAAAAGCCGCCCATCGGCACGTTTGAGGGCTTCGGTGAGGGCTTTGGGGTTCTCGACGAAGTTGTTTTCGCGGCGCAATTTGGCAAGGGAAGCATTTTCGGCAAATTCGTAGCGCGACTCTTTGGTTACTTCTTGCTTCAAATTGGGTTCTACTTCTTTGAAAGTCGGAACTCCTTTGCGCTCAATCAATTTCAATATATGCCAGCCATAGGCACTGCGAATGGGCTTCGAGATTTCGTTGGGCGAGCGCATCGCAAAGGCCGTTTGTTCTATTTCGGGCAATACTTCACCAATGCGAAACTCAGGCAAACGCCCACCTTTGTACTTAGACGAAGCATCATCAGAAAACTGTGCGGCCAGCTCGTCCCAATTTTCACCTTTTTGCACTCGAGCATAAATTTCATCTATGCTTCGTTTGGCTTGGATTGAGTCTTCGGCGGTGGCTTTACGCGGAATTTGGGTCATAATGTGCGCGACAGTTACTTTGCCTCCGGCGGGGCGGCGGTCATAAATTTTCAAAATATGGAAGCCAAATTGTGTGCGCACAATGTTGGAAATAGCTCCGATTGAGGTGCGATAAGCGGCAGTTTCAAAGGGATAAACCATTTGCAAAGCCGTAAAATAGCCCAAATTGCCTTGATTTTCGTTTACCGAAGGGTCTTGAGAATATTGCACAGCAAGGGCTTCAAATTTTTCGCCGTTGAGAGCTTTTTGGCGAATCTCATTCAATTGATTATAGACTGCCAGCGAGTCTTGAGGCGGAGCTTCGGGGCTGATTTTCAGCAAGATATGCGATACATTTACTTCATATTGCATTCGGCGGTAGCTCTCGCGCATCAAGGAATCAATCGTGATTTGATCCATCAAATAAGGCTGGGCTAGTTGCTCCTCATAAGTAGCCAACTCGCGTTTGAAGTCCAAAGTAGTATCTATCCCTTGGCTTTTGGCATCTAAAACCTTGAGTTTGAAATTGACAAACAAATTGAGATAATCGCGCACACTAGGCTCGGTATAAAGGCTGTCTTTGTTCAAAATTGCCTTTTCATATACATATTTAAAATCGGAAAGCGGAATGGGATTGTTGCCCAGTTTGACTAAAATCGGCTCTTGGGTAGCCACTGGTTTGGCAGAGTTGCAGGCATTCAATAAGCCAAGCAAAGCGATTCCCAATAAAATAAATAGATTTACAAAGCAATTTTTAGACATATAATTTAGTAATGATTTAATTTTTAAAATGTGGCGATTTGTCGGTTCGGCACATTGCTTATTTATATGAGGCGGAGATAGTTTTGAGATTAGCAATTAGAAATTAAAAAAAAATATATAACTAATTGATTATCAGCACTTTATATTTTCAATTAGGATCTTCACCACTTTTCAGGAATTGCCTTTAGGAATTCCATTGAATTCTGAAAAGCTCTCGCTTTTCAGTGATTCTGAACGAAGTGAAGAATCTA
>JALONJ010000002.1 GCA_025455045.1 Microscillaceae bacterium
CGTAGGCTTTCGGTTCAAAAATTCAGGATAGTGTAGGGTTGCTTGGTTTCGTTGTTTCTTTTTTATCAAGAAAAAAGAAAGTTGTAAAAAAAGTGTATTCATAATCACCTCATTATCAATTAGTTACAGAAAAGCTATTTTTAAATATTCTAAAAAATCAAACATTCGTTTAAAATTTCTACAGTGGGAATTGCTGGAAATAACATAACTAACTGATAATCAATCACTTATAAAAAATACCTGAAGTATTGATTATCCTCCAAAGGCGGACGCGGTCAATTATTTAACAACAAGCAAGAAACTCGGAACTAAAAACAAGAAACTCGAAATAAAAAAATCTAAAAAAAAATCATTTTTTTTCTCCACTTTTAATCCGCAGTTCAGTAATAGACAAATAAGGTGTTTTTGAAAAAATAATAAAATTTATAAATATTTGTAACTAACTGATTATCAATTAGTTATATGATTTTTTGTTTGAAGTGTTAATCAAAAAAAATTTAAAACCCCAAAAATTGAGCTTTTTGCTTCAGAATTTGCCAAGTTTTGTACGCTTGTGGGCAATTGCTTGATAGATGGTTGTCTTGTTTGCTGAGGTATGAAATCAAAAAAATTATTCACCAATGAGGAGTATGTAGCTCTGCTCACCGCCAAACAGTACAATGAACTGATTTTGGCTTGTGATGGCTACATCCGCGAAAAAGTAGAGCTTTATCTGCGAAATTTTCCTTACCATTATCAATATCGACAAGATTACACTCAAGAGGTGTTGATTCATATCTTGACCAAATCTTTGCCGAGTCCGGCGTTTTTGTTGGCTTGCGAAAATGGCAACTCTTTCAAGTTTTATTTGGCGAAGTCGGTGCGCAACGTGCTGAATACTTTGCTAGTGCGCGAAAAAAACAAGCGACAATCCACTATTGCCCTCGAGAGTTTGGCAAACAATCCCGATGAAAACTCGGCACTTGACAAATCCACGCTTTTGAGCGACAAAAGTGCGCATTATCAAACCGATTTTGAAGATTTATGGCAGTACTTGCATATCCGTTTTGCCAAGTTTTTGCAAAATTTTCAGGCTACCTTTCCGCGCATTGCTTTCAAACTGATATTGATGCTCAAGCTACACGCCCGCGCGCCTATCCATACCTGCGACTTGCAGGCTTGTTTTCCCGGTATTTCTCCGTTTGATATGAAGCAGTTTTTGGGGCAATTGGGCGAAGATAATATTTATCGTCAGCGCGAAGATTTAGAAATTTATGAAATTGTTTATCCGTATTTTCAAATTTATCGCCAAGAAAAAGGCACGCCTACGGCTTTGCAACGGTGGGTGAATCAGTACATTTCGGGTGATAAAAACAATCAAGGCATTTTGGACTACTTAACCATAGAGGATAATGAACAAAAACTTAAAATCAATGACAAAAAAATGTTTGCCGATTTTATGTACGCATACTTCAAAAATCAACCGGAAGAAACTCCGGCAAACGAACCCAAAGGCAATCCTTTGCTCAATTTGACCAAAATCCCCTTACTCAAAGCGATTTGGCTGAAGATTTAGGAATTAGGAATTAATAATTGGGAATTAGGAATTGTTTAATTGCCTGATTTTCAATCAATTATGTTTTTAAAAAGTTTACTTTATTTTGTATCTATTCAAAAACGCCTCTCTTTTTAGGTATAAAATATTGATAATGCTCCAAAGGCGGATACGGTCAATCATTTTATAAAAATTGCACTTTTTAAAAAAAATAACAAGTTTGTTTGGTATGACTATTAGTTCTCAGAAACTATATAACGATAAATAGAAGAAAATAAAATGGCTAAAATTATACCCATACATTCCCGACAAAAAAAGATGAAAGGAATTGAGAATCAGCCGATTAAACGGTTTTTTGATGCCGAAGGACATCTCAACGATTCGGGTATTACTTTGTATGTAGAAGGCTTAAAACTGGATAGAACAAAGGAATTGCCCGAAGAACTGCAAGAGCATTTGGACGAATGTGCGCATTGTCAATATGAAGTAATGGATTTTTATCAATTGATGAAAGAAGAAGATGTAAGTCAATTGACCACTCACCCGTATTTTGACCGTCCGCAAAAATATACACTTAAGCAAAAAATCTATCGCCTCAGCCCCAAACTCGCTCGCGTGGCGGGAGTATTGGCTTTGTTTGCGGTGGTGAGTATGTTGTATTTGCTTGGCTCGCGCCCGCGCTATGAATGGGTAAGTGAAATCAAATCCCCTTTTCATAACCCACAAATTGCCCCGCAATTTACTGATTATCAGATAAATAGCTCACAAAATCAGACCCTTAGCCTGCCCAATGGCACGACGATATTTGTACCGGCACATTCGTTTGTCGATGTAGAAGGTAAGCCCGTAAGCGGCTCAGTCCAACTCTTGTACCGCGAAATGCACTCGGCGAATGAACTGATTGCCGGGGGAATTCCCTTGGAATATGACAGCTTGGGTAAAAAATATCCTTTGGAATCAGCCGGATTATTTGAAATTCGAGGCTTGAAAAACGGCGAGCCGATATCGATTGCCTCCGACAAAGTTGTGTCGGTAAAAATGACTTCTTTTCACAATGGTACAGGTTTTAATAGTTATTTTTTGAATGAGCCGAAATCTATTGCTCAAGTCATCAATCACCCTTTGGTGAGCGAAGTTTTAGCCGATAACCCTGCCGCAAAATGGGAGTATTTGGGCAAATCGCAATTGCTAGAGCCATTACAGAAAGTGGAAAGCCAGAGTTTTGAAAAATTAAAAAATAAAAAGATTGAAGAAGCCGATTTGTTGGAAAAAGAAATCAAAGCCAAGCAAAGAGAGATTTTGAACGAGCAGGTCAATACGCAAATTACGCGAGCCATTGCCCGCAATACTCAAAAAAAATATTTCAAATTGGCTTTGAATATGAAACAAAATCCGGTTTTATTGAAATATTGCGAACAAGTGTTTCAATACGCCGGTGAAAACCCCGCCGAAAGCCCAACGGCGCAAAACGAATGGATTTTTCAAGAAAAATGGGATGATTTGCGCCTTGTACCTCTCAAATACAAACCTCTTACTTTGAAAGGGCATACTGCCCCTGTCAAAAATGCCGCATTTTCGCCCGATGGAACTTTGATTGCGACTGCCTCCGCCGACCACTCGATCAAACTTTGGTCAAATGAAGCGCAATACAAATATACCCTCAACGGACATACGGCGGCAGTCAATTCGGTCGCATTTTCGCCCGATAATCGGTATTTGCTAAGTGCTTCAGACGACCACACTGCCAAAATTTGGACTGCTCAAGGCGATTTGTCATATACTCTGCAAGGACACAAACAAGGAGTGAAATCGGCAGTTTTTTTGCCGAATGGCAAGCTCATTTTGACTTCAAGCGATGACAATACCGCCAAAATTTGGACTTTGGAAGGGCAATTGCTCAAGACTTTACCCAACCGCACCCAGCTCTCAGAAGCCAAAGTTTCGCGCGATGGGCAGCAAATTATTACCCTGAGCGATAGCCTCGCGCGGGTGTGGACGAGCGAAGGCAAAGAACTGTTTAGCTTCAAGGGAACTTTTAGCTCGGTGAGTTTTTCGGCGAATGGCAAGTTTATTTTGACAACTTCGCGCAATACCGCCACCGGACGCGCAATCCTTTGGAGCAAAGAAGGCAAATTGCTCAAAACTTTTGATTTGAACGATACTCAAGCCCGCTTTACCCCCAATGGCAACCATATCTTGACTTTTGGAGGCAACAATGCTCGCTTGTGGTATTTTAATCAAAGTCTTTATTTTTCAACTCAACTTATCAGCAATATGAGGAACTTGGATTCGGATACCGGTAGAGGACACGAAGGGGCTATTTTGCAAACCAATTTTACCCAAGACGGAAGTATGATTGCCTCGGCTTCGCAAGACCGTACTGCTCGGATTTGGAGTGCCGAAGGGCGGCTTTTGCACGTTTTGCGCGGACACAATGCCGGGGTAAATAGTGTGGCTTTTTCGCCCGACAATCGCCAAATTTTGACCACTTCGGCAGATTTTACCGCCAAACTTTGGGTTGAGCGCGAAGTAGATGACGTACTTGAACTGGAGCTTATCAAACACAAAAAAGAATTGTTTGACGAATACGGCAGATTAATAACCATTGCCGGTAAGCGGTTTTACTCCACCGTAAGATTTGCCTCACCCGAAATTGCCGAAAATAAAATTAAAAATCCTGAACCAGAAACTAATTTATTGAATCAATTGACCGAAAAGTATGAAAAAGTATTGACTGACATCAAAGCTATTGAGCATCAGAGCTTGCCTATTAAAAAATATCATCGATTTTTGACCATCAAAAAATTAGGCATTTATCAGTTTGCCCGCCCGTTTAGCATTGAAGAATCGGAGCGCAAAACGGCTCTTTGGCAATTGATAAGCCCCCAAAACACTCGTCCGATTGCTTTGTATCAAATCACGGGAAGCTTCAAAACGGCAGTGATTCCTTATCAAATCGCTGATAATCAAACTCTTATGGTACAATTCAATCCCAATTTGAGCAATCGTTTTGTGGCGGTTTATCCGCACGACGAAGTGCTGGTTTTTGCCCTGCCCGATGACTGGTCGCCGGATAAAAAGCCCTCAGACACTGCATTTAAAATAGAATTGGTTTTGGATAAACATTTAAAAATAAGCCGACGAACCGATTGGCTGGAAGCGAATAATTGAGTAAACTGGAGTTGATTTTTGTAAATAATTGATTATCAATAATTTATAAAAGCCAATTCATTTTTTCTGAATATTTATTGTAACCAAAAGCCTTGAAATTATGGAAACAAATCGCCTTGCAATAAATCAACATAAATTTTGATACCGTTTTCAATTTCGGAAAGATAGACAAATTCATCGGCAGTATGAGAACGAGCCGAATCACCTACTCCTATTTTGAGCGTGCTAAAAGGCATCAGGGCTTGGTCGGATAGGGTAGGTGAGCCAAAATAAGTCAAACCCAGAGCCAAACCTTTTTGAACAATCGGGTGAGCAATCGGAATACCCGATGAGTTGAGGCGCAAGGAACGGGGCTTGATTTCGCTGGTCAGTTCTTTTTGTAAAATGCTCACAATCAATTCATTGGCATATAATTCATTGCTACGCACATCGATTACGAATTTACAAATATCCGGCACGACATTGTGTTGGTATCCGGCTTCAATTTGGGTTACACTCAGTTTTACCTTGCCCAAAAGCGGTGAAACTTGCGGAAACTCAAAGTTTTGGACGCGCTGAATATCCGCCAAGGCTTTATAAATGGCATTTTCGCCTTCGTTGCGGGCGGCGTGTCCGGCTTTGCCATAGGCAATACAATCCAAAACCACCAAACCTTTTTCGGCTACAGCCATTTGCATTTGCGTAGGCTCACCCACGATACCCAAATCAATTTTTGGTAAGTCATTGATTATCAGGCTAATACCATTTACGCCGGAGATTTCTTCTTCGGCACTCGCCACAAAAATTAAGTTGTAGGGCAATTTTTCAAATTTATCCAAATACAAAAAAACCGCCAACAAACTCACCAACGAAGCCCCGGCATCATTGCTACCCAAACCATACAAACAGTCGCCTTGCAAAATTGCCTGATACGGGTCAAGCGTATAACCCTGATTGGGTTTGACGGTGTCGTGGTGTGAATTGAGCAAAACCGTAGGTTTATTTGCTTGATAATCAAGACAATACGCCCATACGTTATTCATTTTACGATGCACGACATAGCCCTTTTTTTGCAAGAAATTTTCTAACAAATCTGCCGTAGCCCACTCTTCCCGACTGAGCGAAGGCGTAGCTATCAATTGCTGCAAAAGCTCTATGGCTTCGTGAATGTATGGGGCTAACATAAAATTGATATAAAGTCCTGAATATGAATTACTTATCTAGGAACAATAATTCGGACAGTTTCTAGTTTCTAGTTCCGAGTTATTTACTAAGTATCTGATAATCAGCTCGTTACATAAAATATTTAAAATAGCATAACTATCTGATAATCAATTACTTATAAAAAATTTCCGAAGTATTGCTAGGAATATAAATAAATATTTTTGTCAAAGGTAAAAAGGATTGATTAAAAATGGGATATTACTAACCCCAACTAATTTGGGGGGGCTGGTAAAGTTGCATTTTTTAATGCCTAAAACTAGAGTAAAAGAATCCAAAAAAGCAAGCCTTCTTTTTATAATTATAAAACAAAAAAATCATAACCCATTGATTATCAATAGGTTATGATTTTTTGCTTCATTTATCAAGTAAGCCACAATCAATGACTTAGCAAGTTATTATTTTTGGGCTTTGGCAATCCAGGCCTTTTGCTCATCTTCAAATTTTTTCTGTTTGTCCTTCATCTGTTTATGCAGGTCTTCAAGTTTTTTATGCTCATCAAGCAGGGTTTTGTGAAGTTTTGAAAACTCATCGTCTTTTACTTCACCTCGGGCGTGTTGGTCGCCCATTAGCTCAAGGTTCTCGAGCAGGCGGTCGTGATTTTCCATCAAAGCCGAGTGGTCGCGCAAAAATTGGTCGTGGCTACGCAAAAACTCGCGGTAAGTGGTATCTGGTTCTGCCACCAGTTTGCGGTATTCAGCATCTAAGCGACTAAATTCTTTTTGCATTATTCGATGCTCTTTGAGCATTTCGGCGTGTTCATTCTCGAGTTGTTTTTCTTCTTCACGCAGTTTTTGGTTCAAATCTTCGGCGGATTTAGAATTGCAAGCCGCCAAAAAAATACAGCCCAGCACAAATAGTTGTAAAATTACTTTTTTCATAACAGAGACTTTAAACATTTATTAGTCGGTTTTAAAATCAAAAATTCAGATTCAGGTTTAAGATTCACTTATTTTTTACAAAAAATTACATTTCAAAAATTTCGCCATTTATTATCAAAAACCGATGGCAAGTTAAATTTTATCGCGGTATATTCAAAAATATTTTCAATTTTTAGGGCAAAAAACCCTATTTTTTCGATTGGCAGGTCTTTATTTGTGATTTACCAACGGTTTTTCACCCCAAAGTTCTTTTTTGTATTGGAAAAAAATCCTTAATTTGCCCTAAAAAATTACTTGAAAAATGAGAAAAAAAATAGTTGCCGGAAACTGGAAAATGAATAAAACCTACGAGCAGGGTTTGCAATTGGCTTCGGAAGTCGTCAATATGGTCCAAGACGAAGTGCCTTCGGACGTAGTAGTCGTACTCAACCCGCCGTTTGTTCACCTCACCAGTATTCGCAAACTCATTCCGGCTTCGGCTACCAATCTATTCTTAGGAGCGCAAAACTGCCACTATCAGGCAAGCGGAGCTTACACCGGCGAAGTATCAGCCGAAATACTTAAGTCGATACCGGTCGATTATACCATCATTGGACACAGCGAGCGGCGCGAATATTTCCAAGAAACCAATGCCCAACTCGCCAAAAAAGTTGATTTATTGTTGGCAAACCAAATCACTCCCCTATTTTGTTGTGGCGAATCACTCGATATCCGCGAATCCGGCACTGAAATAGCGTTTGTGTGCAATCAATTGACCGAGAGCCTTTTTCATCTCTCTGCCGAAGATTTTGCCAAAGTAGTCATTGCTTACGAACCTATTTGGGCTATAGGCACGGGCAGAACCGCCACCAGCCAACAAGCGCAAGCAATGCACGCCGCTTTGCGCGCGCACTTGGCTACTCACTACGGGCAAACACTTGCCGACGATACTTCTATCTTGTACGGGGGGAGTTGTAACCCGGGCAACGCGCCCGAACTCTTTGCTTGCCCCGATGTCGATGGTGGTTTGATTGGGGGGGCTTCGCTCAAATCGCGTGATTTTACGGATATTTGTAAGTCTTTTTAGCATACGTAATTGAATAATAAGGCTTCGCAAATATTTTATAACTTATTGTTTATCAGTCATTTATGAAATATCTCACTACTTTTTCAGAAAAATTGTAACGCAGGCTGTCTAGCCTGCCCGCGCAAATGAGTTGAGGCTTAGAATAAAGCGAGAATTTCCTAAAAATGGCTAGAAAACCATTTATAAGATTCTTCACTACTTTTCATTTCTAAAGAGTGGTGAAGAATCTATCTTTTTAAATAAAATGAAAAACGCACTCATTATTTTACTTTTGATTATTCCGTATAGGTTGTTTGGACAAAACACTTATGAAGGCAGAATAATCGACCAAAACACCAAAGAGCCTTTGGCTTATGTAAATATTGGCGTTTTACAAAAAGGCTGGGGAACAACCTCTAATAAAAACGGATATTTCAAAATCCAATTGGATAAAGAATATGACGCAGATATCTTACGCATCTCGATGATTGGTTATCAAAAACAAGAAATAAAAATAGCCGATTTTAAAAACAATTTTAAAAATGAATTTACAATTGAACTAGTGCCTGAAATCGTAGAGTTGGCGGAAATCACGGTCAGGAAAAAGAATTTTAAACAAAGAACCTTGGGACGCTCAACCAAAAAAACGCAAAATACGATGAGCTTTGTAAACAATCAATTAGGCAGCGAAGTAGGTTCGATTATTAAAGTAAAAGAAGTTCCGGCTTATGTAAAGAGTATTGATACTTATATTATTGAAAACACCTACGATACTTTAAAATTTAGGGTCAATTTCTATAATTTGAAAGACGGAATGCCCAATAATATTGTTCAAAGTGAAAATATATTTATTACAACTACGCTAAAAAAAGGGCGACTTTATGCCGATTTGAGCAAATATGATATTTTCATCAAAGAAGATTTTTGTGTTACCTTGGAGTGGCTCGAAGATTTGGGCAAAGGGAGCTTGAAGTTTGCCATTTTATATCAAGAACCTCGAATGACAGGGCAAGTCAGCCGACTTTCAAGTCAGGGCAAATGGACAAAACTGAGTAAAGTAATGATGGATTTTCAAGTAACAGTACTATATTGACCAAGTCCCTACTGTCGCAACGCCATTTCTTGCCAGCCAAATACAGTTAAGCAATTTGTCAGTCTTTTTATAATTATTTGATTATCAAGCACTTAGCTATTTTCTTACCTTCGGCTACTCCCGCTGATTGCCTTGGGCAGAAAACAGTAGGTACCAGCCGAAGGCTTGCCCCGGCAGTGGCAAGTATTGAAAAATTATTATATAACTTTTCGGAGATTAAATATAAATTAATTGCCGGAAATTGAAATTCCCCAACTTGTTTATTGACAATGTAAGATTTATAAAAAATTATGCAAATATAATTTTATAAAAATCATTTAAAATTGAAATTTGAAACAAATTTTGAAATAAATAGGCAGTTTTTGATAAAAAATCAAAATAATATATCTAATTTTTCTCGCTATTGTATGTAACAAAAGTCCAATAATATTGTGTCAAAAACCTGATAATTGTTTTTCGGAGTGGTATATTACTTGGGAGCCTCAATTGTACTTTTCAAATTTTAATCCTATTTATTTATTTCTCGTTTGAACTAATATTCATATCAACGAATCAGATTAAGAAAATAGAATAAGTAAATAAATGGATTGAATTGTAAAAATGCTACTCTGCTTGGGGTGGCTTTTTTTGTTTATGAGGTTTTTTGTGTATTTTTGATTGGTCAAAATCTGACTATCCAAACGAATTTTTAAAAATTGATTTGCAAGAATATTCAAACACAAATAATTGATAATCAATGGCTTACAGTATTTTTTTTCGGTATAAATGGCTAGGCTGTGTGCTACTAATGTTGAGCTATAGCCCTTGGGTGGGCGCGCAAGACACCACGCAGGTCAAGAAAAAGAAAAAACAAGTAGAAGAAAACCTGACTTTGGAAAATGATACTTTGTTTAAATTGGAACTGACCGACAAAAAGGAAAAAGATATTAGATTTGATGAAATCGGCGAAACCAAAGCCCGCCGCAAAAGCGAAAAAAAACGCAAAAAAGTCTATTTTGGGATTAAAACCAAAAGCGGAATTTTGCGCGCCGCCGCCGGCAATGATGTGGTTACGGAGTATTTTCGGATTATCAGCCCCGATTATTTAATCAAAAATCCTTATCAACGCGAAGTATATTTTTATGAAGTAAAAAACCGCCGGATTCGGGTCGAGAATTACAATGATTTTTTGGCGAGGCGCAAAAAAGGTCAGTTGGTCTATCTCTTGCACGGACATTACCAAAAAATCCGTGAGGGCGTAGTCCGCGAAGAAGGCTATTTTTACAAAGGTTTGAAACACAGCAAGTGGCAAGAATTTGACAAAGAGGGTATATTGCTCGAAAAAATCAAATACAATTTGGGATTTACCGAAGAAAGTAAAGTGAGCTACTACGACGAAACCCAAACCAAAGTAAAGGAAATTGTCCCCTACGTACACGGGCGCAAGCAAGGCAAATATGCCCGCTACTATGAAAATGGGGTAATGGCAGAAGAAGGAATGTATGAAAATAATCAAAAAATAAGCCTGTGGCGCGAATTTTACGAAAATCGCCAACGCAAGCAAGATATTCAATACTCGACCCAGTGGTGGGAACCCAAAGAGCCTACCAAACTCCGCGAATGGGAAACCAACGGCAAAATGACTTATGACATAGACCGGGGCGGCAAAATCAAAAATTGATGCTTGAATAACTGGTTTTGCTATGCAAATGGTTATAAAATTAGCTTATTTGGACTTGTGCTAGGTACGCTTAGACAGCCCTGATTAAAAAAAAGGGAGAATCTTTTTGATAATTTTATATCAAATGCAAATATCTTTGTAAAAACTAGCCCAACCAGCATTGCTACAGTCTAAGCCCAAAATCTCGCCCCAAACCAAATCCAATCAATAGGTTGATTTAATTTTTTTACTCCAAATTTTTAGCTAATTTGCAAGGTGTTTCTGCTCAGTTTTAAAATACAACTTGTTGATTATCAATACTTTATAAGAAAATAAATGCAAATCCCATTAGAAAATATTTTAATCTTATCGGCATTTTTGTTCTGTATAGGGCTAATGATTATGATTACCAAACGCAATATTGTGGTGGTATTGATGGGCATTGAGCTGATTTTGAACGCCGCCAATCTCAATTTGGTAGCGTTTAGTCAATACGATGCCGAAAAACTCCAAGGGCAGGTTTTTGCTTTGTTTGTGATGGTGGTTGCCGCCGCCGAAGCCGCCGTAGGTTTGGCAATTTTGCTATTGGTTTATCGCCATTTCAAGACCGCCAATTTGGACCAAATCAGCAAAATGAAAGGATAAATGTAAGTTTTTTGATTTTAGCTCAACCAATCGCTAATTCTATTTAGGTGCTTTGGTGTATTTAGTTTAAATTATTTTTTATAAACATAAATGCTTGATAATCAGTTGTTTAAATCTTATAAGGTTTTTAAAACCTTACAAGATTTGTCTAAATTGATTTTGACGTAACAAACACGCCCATTAACCCATAATCTATCCAATGAATACAATTTTAGCCTATCTCCGATTGATGCGTCCTGCCAATATTCTCACGGCGATTGCCGACATCTTGTTGGGTATAGCCATTGCCGGAGGCGTAGGTGCAGGCTTACAATTTCACAATCTCGGCCATTTATTCTGGTTGATAATGGCTACTGCTGGTTTGTACGGCGGGGGGGTGGTATTCAATGATGTATTTGATTTGGAAGAAGACAAAACCGAACGCCCCGAGCGTCCCTTGCCTAGCGGGGCAGCCTCTATGAGTGGGGCTATAGTGTTGGGGGCAACTTTGCTGTTTGGCGGGGTTTGGGCGGCATTTCAAGTATCGGGGACCAGTGGCACGATAGCCGCCGTATTGGTAGCATTGATTTTACTCTATGATGCCCTTAGCAAGCACCATTCTTTTTGGGGTCCGTTCAATATGGGCTTGTGTCGCGGGGCAAATTTGTGGCTGGGAATCAGTATTTTGCCGGCGCAGTTGGGAGCTTGGTGGTTTATGGGTTTGATACCGGTGGTGTATATCTCTGCCATTACTTTGGTGAGTCGCGGCGAAGTACAAGGCGGGAGTATCACGGCTTTGCGCTGGGCATTTGGGATGTACGGCTTGGTGATATTGTCGATTCCGGCTTTGGATTTTTTTCCCAATTTTCAGACTATTTACAGCCTGCCGTTTTTGGTTTTGTTTGCTTATCTCATTTATCACCCTTTGTTGCAGGCTTTTCGTGATTTAGCTCCGGCAAATATTATGCGTGCAGTCAAAGGCGGAGTATTGGCACTCATTGTCTTAGATGCTACTTTGGCGGCGGGTTTTGCGGGTTGGGTCTATGGATTGGCGGTGTTGGCTTTGTTGCCTTTATCTTTTGTTTTGGCTAAGTTATTTGCCGTAAGTTGAGATAAGGCAAGCCATTAATTTTTATTTTTTCAACAAAAAAACCAAAGCATCTTTGAGAGTCAATTCCGGTTGTTCTTCCATCGGAATATGTCCTACTTGGTCATAAATTTTGAGTTCGGCTTGGGCTAAGTCAGCTTTAAACCGATGCGCAAAACTCACCGGAGTCCAAGTATCTTCTTTGCCCCAAAGAATCAGCGTTGGAGCTTTGATTTGTTTGATTTTGCGCCAATTACTTTCTTGCTGGATTTGGGCGCGGTCAATAAAGGCTTGGCGATTGCCGGTTCGTAAATTCAGTTCAAAATAACGATTAATCAAATCATCGGTGATTTGGCTATCATCGGCATACACTTGCGCAAGATTATTTTTGAAAAAAAACTTAGGGGTTACATACCGCACAATTTGGTTCAAAACCGGCACATTGGCAAGGCGAAATACCCACGGGCGCGGGCGCGTATTGGGATAGCCCGCCGCATCGAGCAAAATCATTTTTTTGACTTGATTGGGATAAGCCAAAGCATATTCCCAAGTAATCAAGCCTCCCAAAGAATTGCCCGCCATATAACAAGATTCGATGTTTAATTTTTGTAAAAATGAATGGACAAATGCCACGTAGCTTTGAATGGTGTAATCGCGTTGTGGGTGCGGGCCGGTAAGCCCAAAAGCCGGTAAATCGAGACGAATCACTCGAAAACTCTTCTTCAGTTTTTGCGCCCAAGCCTCCCAAGTATGCAAGGAAGAACTCGTGCCGTGAAGCAAAACCAAGGTTTCGCCTGCGCCTTCATCGCGGTAATGGACTTGCATGCCGGCAATATCGACAAACTCCGATTCTTGGTTGGTATATTTAAGTTTGAGTTGTTCAACATCGATATCGCTTTTGGCATAAAAAAACAAAACAAGCAATAATAAGCCGAGGATTGCCCCCAAAAAATAAAAGATTTTGCGTAGCATTATGTAAGTATTTTTGTTTTTTTGCGCCAATAAAATTCATAAATAAGTTCAAAAATAAACACTTTGGTTTCAAATTTGTTATTTTTTTAGTTCCACACACAAAAAATTCCCAAATTTTTCTTTTTTTTCAAAAAATTTATTCTTTCGCACACAAATCAACATTTTGAATAAAATACAGCCCATTTATTCAAAATAGCCCTTAAAATTTATTTTTTAAAGATTAGTGATCATTGTTGAAGACGCTAAAATTTTCAATAATTCATTTTTAATTACCTTATTCGGGATTTATTTTTTCACAAATTAATCAAATGAACCAATGGCGCAATTTGTAAGTTTTGACTCCGAAAGCAAGGTTTCGGGCAAAATGATTTGCTCGATGCTAGACGCTGTACCGGCTTATGAAAACAAAATTAAAATGATTTTGTCTAAATATAGTTTGGACGAACCTGACCCGCAACAATGGTACGAAATGCAGGATTTTTTGAGTGTTTTTAAGGATATTTCCAAATTGTTGGGTCCGCATTTGTTGTTTGCCATTGGCAAAAACTTCCCAGTTCAATTGTTACAAAATGGTGAAGTACAATCCTTAGAAAATGCCTTGCGCGATTTAGACAGCTTGTATCACGACCACCATCGCGGCGATAGTGTGAGTTATTATAAACTTATTAGTTTTAGCCAAGACCGCAAAGAAGCCAAAATTGAATGTAAAAACCCCTACCCCTGCTACCTAGACCGAGGCATACTTACTTCTATTACTCAAAAATATAAGCCTCGCGGGGCTTCATTGGTCAATGTAGAGTTGGATAATGACCGCCCAAGTCGTTTGGGGGGAAGCGATGTAAGTTATTATACAATTATGTGGGTATGATGACAACAGTTCGGAGAGTTTCTAAGCCCCCGAAGGGGGTTCAGTGCCGAGCTATTTGCTAAGTATTTGATAATCAGGTAGTTACATAAAACATTTGAAATAACATAACTAACTGAGTATCAGCCAGAGACAGACCCAGTCAATTACTTATAAAAGATTTTCGAAGTATTGATATTTAATCAAACGTGGGTTTTTAACCAAAATCACGCTGTTCAACTTCGGCAAAGTTTATAGCTTTGCCGAAGTTACTAAAAAATTCAATATTTTTTTGCCAATTTTTCAAGGATGCGCGGCAAGCCAAACTTGTCCATCTTCATAGATTTCTTTTTTCCAAATCGGCACTACCTCTTTCAGAGTATCAATGATATATTGACAAGCCTCAAAAGACTCGCGCCGGTGCTTGGTTGATACGGCAACTACTACTGCCACTTCGCCAATTGCCAAACTACCAACTCGATGATAAATGGCGATTTTTTCGGTATGCCAGCGCAAATGCGCCGCTTCGGCTATTTCGTTCATCTTTTTGACTGCCATTGCTTCGTAGGCTTCATATTCCAAACGAACCACTTTTTTAGCCAAATTTTGATTACGTACCGTGCCAATAAATACGGCTACGGCTCCGGCACTTTCGGACTCCACCAAAGAGATAACCTCTTGATTATCAATTGGTTGTGAAAGTATTTTACTAATTACCTTGTTCATTTTCACTGCTAATTAATGACCAATTTAGGCGATAAACCCTTAAGCACCAAAAGAATAATCGGTTTACTAACGCCAAGTAGTATGAAAAATAAAATTTTGCTCAAATAATTGTTTTTTATGGGTGCATTTCAAATTTACGCGTTTCTATTGCCTCACCCTAGCCCTCTCCGAAGGAGAGGGTCATAGGTAGTAAATTTGAAACGCACCCTTTTTTATTTAATTTTTCAAATCATAAATCCTGCATTTTTGTTGTTTTTGTTTATTTTCGCAAATCAGTTTAACAAAGAATAAAATCTTCGAACAATAAGCACGCGCAATACAATATGGAAAATACCAAAACCAAAGCCAAAAAAACGAGCAAAGACCAAGTACAATTTCCAGCCGAAACTTACTTGTTTTGGTTTGAAAATATGCTCCTTCAACGCCGTTTTGAAGAACGTGCCGGACAACTTTACGGAAGGCAAAAAATCAAAGGTTTTTGCCACTTGTATATCGGACAAGAAGCTAGTGCCTCGGGGGCAGTTACTGCCTTGCGCCCCGGCGACAAATGGATAACCGCTTACCGCGATCACGGACAACCGCTTGCCTTGGGAACTTCGCCCAATGCAATTATGGCTGAACTCTTTGCCAAAGTAACCGGCGCATCTAAAGGTAAGGGCGGCTCAATGCACATTTTTGACAAAGCCGTCGGGTTTGTAGGCGGTCACGGAATTGTCGGCGGACAAGTACCACTCGGTGCAGGTTTGGCATTTGCCGAAAAGTACAACAAAACCGGTAACTTGTGTATTTGTTATATGGGTGATGGAGCAGTGCGACAAGGAGCTTTTCACGAAGCCCTCAATATGGCAATGCTTTGGAAACTGCCCGTTATATTTGTGATTGAAAACAATGGCTATGCAATGGGTACAGCCGTCAAACGCAGTTCCAATGTAACCGAACTTTATACTTTGGGCGAATCTTATGACATACCTTCGGAACCGGTAGATGCGATGGCGGTGGAGAATGTTCACAATGCCGTTGCTCGCGCCGCCGAGCGCGCTCGCGCAGGTGAAGGTCCTACCCTACTTGAGTTTCGTACTTATCGCTACAAAGGACATTCAATGTCTGACCCTGCTAAATACCGTACCAAAGAAGAGGTAGAGTATTATAAATCTTTGGACTCTATAGAATCGGTAAGAGAAACTATTTTGAAAAATAAATTTGCCACCGAAGCCGATTTGCAAGCCATAGAAGACAAAATAATGAAAATCGTCGATGAGTCGGTAGAGTTTGCCGAAAACTCACCCTACCCCGACCCTTCGGAGGCTTATCACGATGTATATGTTCAAAAAGACTATCCGTTTATTATGGATTGATAAATACAAAATAGGAATCTGATTAAGAAAAATCGGATTCCTATTTTTATTAACCAAAAAGAAGCACAAAGGTCTTGGTAGGCTTTGTGGGTATTTGCTTAGGGTTCTGAGTGGTTAAATGGTTTGTTTTTGAGTTGTATTTTGTAAATAAAATTTTCATAAGCACTTGATATACAGTCAGTTATAGCACTTTTAATAACAAATTAAGTCCACCATCGGAAATCAAAAACCAACAATTTAAAGTTATTTTAGTCTGCCAAAAATTTCAAATCTCGCATTCGAAGCTGGAGAGTGGTTTTACCTTGATAATAATTTTCTTCAATAGAATAACAGAGTTGAATTTTGGGGTGGGCTTGCAATTGTTCCAAATAATGTCCCATCCCAAAACCAATGACCGTATATTCGGGCGATTCTATGTGCTGTCGGACTTTAAATTTCAAATGTTTTTCTTTCAAAATTTTAATATCTTCGGCTTGCAAATTGTCCGAAACAAAAATAGGGCGCATATTTTCGGGTCCGAAGGGAGCCATTTGTTTCAAAATCCGATAAAATTTTGCGTTGATTTGGTCTAATCGCAATTTCAAATCTACTTCAATTGGCGGTATCAATTGTTCGGCTGAGATATGATGAGCGACCGCCTGATAAAATCGCTCTTTGAACAAAGGCAAATTTTCGGGAGTGAGGGTCAATCCGGCGGCTTGGTGGTGTCCACCAAACTCCTCCAGCAAGTCGGCACATTCGGCAATGGCTTCATATAAGTTGAAACCCGGCACCGAACGCCCCGAGCCGGTGAGCCTTCCTTCGTGTTCGGTCAAAACAATGGTCGGGCGGTGGTATTGCTCAATCAAGCGGGCAGCCATAATTCCCAATACGCCCTTGTGCCAATGCGGTTGAAAAACCACCGTAGCTTTGGCAGCATCATTGATAGGTTGTTCATCGGCGAGCATCGCTAGGGCTTCTTGAGTTGCTATGGCATCAATAGATTGGCGTTGGGTATTGATTTGATTGATTACTTCGGCAAACTCGTCGGCTTTTTGGCTATCGTGGGCAATGAGTAGTTCTACAGCTTGGCGCGCGTGTTGCAACCTACCCACAGCATTGATGCGCGGACCGATACCAAACACCAAGTTGCGAATATCCATCAGGCTTTCATTGGTAAACCCAGCCGACTTCATCAGTGCTTTCAAACCTATTCGAGGGGTATGATTCAGCTTTTGCAAACCGTAGTAAGCCAAAATACGATTTTCGCCCACAATAGGCACAATGTCCGAAGCAATGCTGACCACGAGCAAATCTAAGGAATCATACAAGCGGTTGGGGTCTATTCCATTCTTTTCGCAAAAGGCTTGCATTAATTTAAAACCAATGCCACAGCCCGATAGCTCTTTGAAAGGATAGGAACAATCCGGCTGTTTGGGGTCTAATACTGCATAAGCCTCGGGTACTTGCTCACCGGGTAGGTGGTGGTCGCAAATAATGAAATCAATACCCAAAGAACCGGCATAGTCGGTAAGCTCAACCGATTTGATACCACAATCTAGGGCAATTATTAATTTAAAACCTTCTTTTGCCGCCCAATCAATGGCAGTTTTTGAAATACCATAGCCTTCCTTGTGGCGGTCAGGTACATAAAAATCTAAATATGGGTGATAGCCTTGCAAAAAACCATATACTAGAGCTATGGAAGTAGTGCCATCTACATCGTAATCGCCATAAATCAACACTTTTTCACGCTCGGCTATGGAATGTTCGAGCCGTTCAACGGCTTTTTCCATTCCCTTCATCAAAAAAGGGTCGTGTAAATCGTCTAAGGAAGGACGGAAATAGTTTTTGGCAGTATCGAAAGAAGTGATGCCGCGCTGTACCAACATAGCGGCAATCGAGTCATCTACTTGAATAGCTTGTGCCAATGACTCGATTTGTTTTCGTTTGGGGAGGGTCTTGTATATCCATCTTTTTTCCATAGATTTACAAAAATACAGAAAATATGTGTTTAGTGCAATTTATCAGTCAATTAGTTAATCATTTGATTATCAGAGTCTTATACCAAATTTATGTCGATTATAGTTTTTTGAGGGTTGAAAATTGACTATAGAAAACCAAGAGACTTTCATCAATAATCTTGGGAATAGATATAAAATAAAGTAAAATTTTAAAAAAACATAATTGATTGACTATCAGACAGTTAAATAATTCCTAATTCCCAATTATTAATTCCTAATTCCTTATGATATACTTGGGGCAAACAGGATAAATCGCAAAAAAATATTTTTACAATGACAATGGAGACAATACAAATCCTAAGTCCAAATGACTGGCAAAATTATGAATTGTTGGATAGCGGTAATTTTGAAAAATTGGAGCGTTTTGGCAAATATATTTTGGTGCGCCCCGAACCTCAAGCGGTGTGGGATAAGTCATTGAGCGACAAAGAATGGCAAAACCAAGCACACGCCATATTCCATAAGTCGGACAAAGGTAACGCCGAGCGTGGTACTTGGGAAGTAAAAAAACCGGAATTGGAACAAGGTTGGTGGCTGAGTTTTCAAAATACCGATTTGAAACTCCAATTCAAATTATCGCTTTCGGCTTACAAACACGTAGGAATTTTTCCCGAGCAAGCGGTCAATTGGAATTTTATAGCCGATAAATTGGCAAAAATTCCCCACCGCGAACCCAAAGTTTTAAATTTGTTTGCTTATACGGGCGGAGCTTCGCTGGCAGCGCGACAGGCGGGCGCACAGGTTACGCACGTGGACTCGGTAAAGCCCGTGCTTACGTGGGCGCGCGAAAATATGGAAGCCTCTCATTTGGACAATATACGTTGGATTGCCGAAGATGCTTTGGCATTTGTCCGGCGCGAGGTAAGGCGAGGCAATCAATATCAAGGAATCATTCTTGACCCACCGGCTTATGGGCGAGGAGCTAATGGCGAAAAATGGGTTTTGGAAGAACAAATCAATGAAATGCTGAAGCTTTGCGGGGAAATATTGGACAAAAAACAACATTTTTTTATCCTCAATCTATACTCTTTGGGTTTTTCGGCATTGATTATTGAAAACTTGCTCAGGTCTTCTTATCCTTTTGCCCAAAATATTGAAATTGGTGAATTGTATTTAAAAGATAATTTTCAAAAAAAATTGCCTTTGGGCGTTTATGGCAGGTTTGCCAGTGGATCGGGCATAAAGAATTATGAAGAGATGAGTTAATATTTAGAAAATTTTTTTGGTAATTAATTGATAATCAATTAGTTACCAAAAGCTATGCAAAGATGCCAAGCAAAGCCCTAAGAAATCCATAGCCGCACGCTGTTAAAAATTACAGATTCATAGCCTTCCTCGAAATGAGAAAAATATCGATTTTCTGAAAAGATGGGAAGAAGTACCTAGCAACAGGGTACATTTCAAATTTACGCATTTCTTTTGCCTCACCCTGCCCTCTCCGAAGGAGAGGGTGATAGGTAGTAAATTTGAAATGCACCCTTCGCAACATCTATGGATTTCAGGAATTTGAAGCCGGTTAATTTTTATAAATAAAATAAAATCGCCCTGCCAAAGTACCTATTAAGCCAAATAACAAAGGATAAATCACCAAACGAAAAATCGTAGTCAGCCAACCCATTCCCTTTTTATGCAAAAAATAGACAAGCAATAAACCCAATAACAAGCCTATGCCCCCAAAAACAACATAGATGGTAAAAGTTTGAGATTTGTTAAAAAAATTTGCCATTCAATTGCTTATAATTAAATAAAAATTGCTTCAAAAAGAGGTTTAGCACTGAATAAAAAAATTAACAATTCATAAGTCATTGATAATCAACAACTTATGAATTTTCAAAAAATATTCTTCACTGAGTCAAGATTTAGAATCTATCTACTGCACCAAAGAAGAAATTGGCTTCAATATTGGCATTTTCGTCCGAATCAGAGCCGTGAATGGCATTTGCTTCAATTGATTTAGCAAACAATTTACGAATGGTGCCGGGTTCGGCATTGGCGGGGTTGGTAGCTCCAATCAATTTGCGAAAATCTTCGACGGCATTGTCTTTTTCCAAAATCATCGGTACAATATGCCCTGATGACATATAGGCGCACAAATCGGCATAAAAAGGGCGTTCTTTGTGAACGGCATAAAATTTTCCGGCGGTTTCGGCGGACATTTTGGTCATTTTCATTGCCACGATTCTAAAACCGGCTTCTTCAATCATTTTGATAATTGCGCCCGTGTTACCGGCGGCTACTGCATCCGGTTTAATCATTGTATAGGTGATATTACCTGCCATTTTTTTATAAAATTTGTAATTGAAAATTTGAAATTCAGATTTTTGAATTTTGGCGCAAAACTAGGCGATTTTGCCGAGAAAACTCGATTTGAAAAAATGACTTTGGCAATTAAAAAACATTTATTTTTATAACTAATTGATTATCAAGTATTTATATATTGGTAATTTAATTTTCAATTTTATACAAATCGACAATATGCTGAAGAATTCCTAGGATTTGGGGAACATTGCTTAAGTAATAGCGGTCGGTATCAATGTAAGCAATTTGATTTTCTAGTTTTAAAAACTGCCAATCTTCGCCGGTAGTTACACAGCCATAAATCATCGGAAGGTTGATTCCGTCTTGTTCATTAAAAATTTTCGCGCCGAGCATTTGGGCCACACATTGGGAGATTCCAAGGTATATATCATTGTCTTTTGCCTCAATCAAGGTAAATATTGGGGCTTGCACATCATAAAGATTAGGTTTATTGCTTAAGATAAAATCACATTCCCCGTTTAAACCACTAGCAATGTCAGCTTCTAAGTTCACCCCCGAAAATAAGGAAAAACGGTATTGATTTCGCTTCAGGATTTCTAGCAGAATAGGCATTACAATCACTTCGGAGCGTACTTTTTCACTTAGCAACGGAATTGTTTTGGCAAAGCTCAGGTTATCTTGCAAGGTATTGCTGAGGGGTATTTCTTTGATTTCACCAAAAAGTTTTTGGGTAACTTCGCTTAAACCAAAATTTTTTCTTAAATCCCGCAATTTAAAATTAGAGTAAGCCATATTTTCTTTAAGTTTGAAAACAATATCAAAAATATTGAAAAATAGGTTAAAAACCACGTTTTTTATACTAAATAATCAAAAATACTAAGTAATTATGAATCTCGACCTCACCGAAAAACGCGCCCTGGTGTGTGGCAGCACTCAAGGAATCGGCAAAGCCGCCGCCATCGAGCTGGCTTTGTTGGGGGCAAATGTTACCCTAATGGCTCGCAATGAGCCACGCCTCCAAACCGTCAAAGAACTTTTGGACACCAGCCAGGGGCAACAACACGATTACATTGTGGCGGATTTTACCCAGCCCGAAGAAGTTAAAAATCAAGTACTAAAATACTGCCAGCAAAATAAAATCAATGAGTGGCATATTTTGGTCAATAATACCGGCGGACCGGCGGGTGGTTCGGCTTTTGAGGCTGATGTGGAAGAATTTAAACAAGCCTACTCTAATCACCTGATAGTCAATCACTTATTGGTTCAAACTTTAGTGCCTTTGATGAAGCAAGCCGGTTACGGGCGCATTATCAATGTGATTTCTACTTCGGTCAAAGAGCCGATTATGGGCTTAGGGGTGTCGAATACTACGCGCTGGGCGGTGGCAAGTTGGGCAAAAACTTTATCGGTTGAACTGGGCGGCTTTGGCATTACGGTCAATAACTTATTGCCGGGCTACACCCGCACCGCGCGCCTAGATACCATATTTACGACCAATGCCCAAAAAAGCGGCAAAACCATTGAGCAAATTGAGCAAGAAGTATTGGCAACCGTACCCGCCAAACGCTTTGGCACTTCCGAAGAGCAAGGCGCGGCAATTGCGTTTTTGGCAAGTCCGGCGGCGGCGTATATCAATGGGGTGAATTTGGTGGTAGATGGCGGGAGAACTAAGAGTTTATAAAACTTTTTTTCCGCTTTTTTTTGTTAATTAAAACATAATATTCTATCATTGTAAAAAAAAGGAGTATCCGAAAATCCTAATCAAAAGAGTAGGTAAGCTGTAAATAACAAACAACAATTTATGCTAAAAAAACTAAACTTACTACTGGCAAGTATCTTCACTTGCGTTATCTTGATGTCCGCGGCTAGTAGCTCCAACGTCCGTCAAGACCAGCCGACTACTACTGTAGTAAATACCGAAAAACCGGCAATGACCAAACGCGAAGCCCGCAAAGCGCGTAACCAAGAAATTCGGCAAATGGCTGAACAAATCAAAGGCAAAAAACTGACTTTCAAAGAAAGACTAGCCTTGAAGATTTTCGGCAAAAAAATTGACACTATCCGCAAAAACACCAAAACCAATGCCGGCGACAACCAAGTGGTTGCTTTAGTGCTAGTATTATTGGTGGGCGGCTTGGGTGTTCACCGCTTCTATTTAGGTTATGTTTGGCAAGGTATTGTCCAATTATTGACCCTTGGCGGCTGTGGTATCTGGACATTGATTGATTTAATTCGGATTATCACTGGCAACTTGAAACCTAAAGGTGGCGAGTATAGCAAAACTTTGTAATTTGCATCTGAATTAAGTAATTTTACAACTTCAAAGGCTCACCAATCAGGTAGCTTTTGAAGTTTTTTTATGTAAATAATTGATAATCAGAATTTTATAATTTAATCTTAAAAAATCTTATGAACTGGCGTTTTTATTTTAGCATAGTCAAAATCGCTTTTTATGTATTAGTACCAATTGTATTGTTGGCTCTGCCGGTTGATTTTTTTGATAGCGGCGAGACAGTCTGCCTCTCAGTAACTTTATTCAATACCGAATGTTATGGTTGTGGAATGACCAGTGCGATGATGCACTTGATTCATCTCGATCCCGAAACAGCCTATGCCTATAATATGCTAAGTTTGTTGGCATTTCCGATTCTAGCCTATTTGTGGGCAAGATGGGCAGTACTCGAAGTTTTTGCTCTCCGCAAAATGTGGCTGGCGCACCAAACGAAGATAAGTGCTTGATACTCATTTACTCACTCATCGCTTTTTAATCCACTTCATTCGCATTTTTGTCGGCTTCATCCATTTTAAATAGTATTTACGCTCGGGTTTAGTTTACTTTGAATCAAGTTTTTAAGCAAACAATAACCCCATAAATAAATATTAAATACTATGAAAAATCTAATCAAATCCGCCTTCTTCTTCGGCTTATTAGTAGTTGCCCATTTTGCCCAAGCTCAAAACATTCCCAGTGACGGCGTAGTCATTCGCTTAGACAACTATACCGTTGAGGCAAAAGCCGATGAATCGTTGAGTGTGGACTTCAAAATTGTGCGCTCCAAATTTTATCAAAAGCAACAAACTCCCATCACTCTTACCGCCAACGCACCCGAAGGTATTGAAGCAACCCTAAGCTCTAATCCCAATAAAGGCGATACCGGCAAACTCGATATCAAAGTAGCCAAAACTGTAAAACCGGGCAAATACACCATTACAATCCAAAAAGACCAATTGAGTCGGCACAAAGTAGTTGGCACAATCATCACCCTAGCAGTAAGCGATGCCGGAATTACGCAATCAGTAAAATAAAACTAAATTGCTATATTTTGCAAAGGATATAATTTGAACAATATATAAAAAGCTGATAATCAAATACTTATATTTTTTAGTTCAAAAACAATTTTAATCATCACAAATCAGACTTTTGGTTTTAATGACAAAGTAGTGCCGGTTTTAAACTTGCACTACTTTTTTTTGAAGATTTCAAATAACATAACTAACTGATAATCAATCTTTTACAAAAAAATATTAATTCACCATACCACCATCTCACCTCACTACCCCACTATCTCACCGTCACTTCAGGCTTCTAGTTCTTTGATTCTCGATTCGTATTCAGCTATTTTTTGTTGCATTTCGGCTTCGCGGAGTTTGAGGTTTTCGGTGGCTTCCAGCGATTCCAACAAGACTTGACGGATTTTGTGTTCGGCATTTTTGGCTTCGGTTACATCTCTCGAGAAGACCGAAATACCGGTAACGTAGTCGGTTTCGTCCTTGATAGGATTGAACCAATACTCTCGATAGATTTTTTCTTGCGGCGTGCCAGTCGTGATAACTTTGACAAATCGCTCGCCTTGTAAGGCACGGCGATGGAGATTTTGCCAATTACGGCGGGTATTTTCGGGCAAATATGCCAACATTGGCTTGCCCAACTCAAGCTCGATGCCATTTTTGGCAAACTCATCGATACATACTTCGTTGGCAACTATGATATTGCCCTGCGTATCTAGGGCATAGATTAAATCTTCGGTATCATTGATAAGCGAACTAAGGTTGGCTTGGGTCTCTTTGAGTCGGTTTTCGGCTTGTTTTTGTTGGGTAATGTTTTCCATAAAAATGGAAGCTCCGATTACCTGTTCTCGGTCATTGCGAATCGGATTGTAACTCATTTGATAAAAGTAACTTTGCCCTGTCAAAACATATTCGCGGGTGGCAATACTTTTTTCCCCCATCAAAGCTTTTTCGTATTCTTTGCGATTGGCACTAAATTCACTTTCGGGAAGCTCCTCGAGCAAGTTTTTACTGACTTCCAAATGAATATTCATTTGCGCATAAAATTCGTGCATAGCCTTATTGACTACCATCAGGCGATAGTTTTTGGTAAATGCCAAAATTGCGTGCGAAGTATTGTTAATCAAAGCATTGAGGTTGGCTTCTTTTTCGGCAAGTTCGCGTTGCGTAATCGACATCATAAATTGGGTTTGCTGGAGTTCTTCCATATTTTGCCGCATTTGCTCGTCTTGGGCTTGTAGGGTTTGGGTAAGCTCTTGCGATTCCCAAAGGAGTTTTTTGGTTTGCTCATTGGTGCGTGAGGCGGCAATGGCTTGCCCCACGTTTTCGGCAATTTTTTCAACAAAATCAATTTTATACTGGGGTAGATCATTAAAACTACCCAATTCAATGACTCCGTGAACCTCCACGCCCGCCCGCAAAGGCACTATGAGCAAAGCCCGTGGTACTGAGCCACCCAACCCGGAGGTAATCTCAACGTAGGTCTCGGGAACTTCGCGCAAATAGGTAAGCTCACCTTCTTGCCAAACCTGCCCTACCAAGCCTTGCCCCAAATTGATGCGTTTTTCGAGGTATTTTTTCTTATCGTAGGCAAAAGCGGATTTTAATTCTAAATAAAATTTACCGGTTTTGTCCAATTCTTTGACAAAAAAACCGCCTTGATTGATTCCCAAATAATTGACCAAACCACTCAACACTTCATCAGCCAAAACCGGTAGATTGTTGCTGTGGCGCGTGATGATTTCACTAAAATCGGCAATGCCTTTGTTAGCCCAATACCGCACGGCATTTTCATCAAAAAGTTCTTGCAATCCATCGCGCATCTCCGCCAAAGCCGTACCTAACTCGCCTTGGTCATTGAAAAGCTTGTTTTGATTGTCAAATTGGCGTTTGCCTACCCGTTGGGCAAATTGCTGTAAATCAAGCAAATAAGCAATAAATTGGTTGAAGCTATCAGCCAGATTTTGCAATTCTAAACTGCGAATTTTCACTTTTTTGGGAATATTGCCTTGTAATAAGTCTTGCCAGTATTTTTGAAATAATCGCCAATCGTATGTGAGGTTGTTGCGCAAGAAATAGGCAGTTGCAAACAAGGCTAATATACTGATAATGAACAAACTAGCTCCAATAATCAACAGAAAATACAACCTTTGAGTAAGCTCAAAATTTTGGGTAGCCGCCTCGATACGGCTTTTTTCAATCAAGTTATCGAGCAAATTATTGATGTCAATTTGTTGATTTTGCCAGCGACTTTGCCGCCAATAAGCTTCTAATTTGGCATTATAATAAATATCGATTGTTTTTTGGCTTGTATCCTTGATGGTTTGTTGGCGAGTAAATGTCTCTTTGGGTTCATAAATACTTTGGATTGCGGTTTGGGTGCTTTTATGCAATTTATTGAGGCGATTGCGCAAATCAGTATAGGTTTCGCTTAAGTCCTCGTCTTGGTATTTTTTGACCAACTTACGCAATGAATCAGCAAGTGGAAAAATATCGTTTTTCCAAATTTTACCAATTTGTACGGCAGATACTCGGTCGCTTTCATCTTGGGCTTGCGTATAAATTGCCTTCTGCAAAAGGCTATAAATGTGCTGAATGTGTTGGCTGATTTGCCGTGCTTGTAGTTCGGTAGGTTGATAAATGTATAAATTTTGATGGGTATTTTGCCGGTATAACCCACTGATAATCACCAAACTACTCATCGTGAGTACAAAAAGCAAACCCAAGCCCCACAAGCTCACTCGCAGGCGTGCTTGAAAGGAATTGAAGCTAAAAAATCTTATCCAAAACGGTTTCCTTCTCGTTGTCATAGTTTATTTATGCTCGCAAATTGTCAATTTCTGTTTTTCAAATTTATTCAAAAATTGTGTCAGTTTGCGAAAAATTAATTCTTTTGACTATTTCCTTTGGCGGAATGTTTCACAAATTTTTATAATCTGCTGATAATCAGGCATTTATGAATTTTATTAGTTATTTTTTAAAATTAAGATTTTTTGACAAAATTCCCATATTTTTATCAGTCCTTACCTTGCGACACACTGTCCAATTATAATTTATGATAATAAATAAAACAACAAGATTAGCACATCTCTAAAATGAATTTTTTGTAATTAGGAATTAATAATTGGGAATTAGGAATTATTTAATTACCTGATTTTCAATTAATTAGATTTTTAAAAACTTTATTTTGTATCTATTTCTTTGCTTGCTTAAGTTTCACTTCTGCTTGCGTAGTTTCATAATCAAGTCATATTTATCATCGCTTAAGCCTTTTTCCAGCCCTACCGGGTAGCTGTGCGGATTGACAAAACGCTTGATACCTTGGTGAAATTTAGTCAATTGTTCATCTACTCGGTGTTTAATCACCTGAATATCAGGGAGTTGATAAACCAAATTACCTTTTTCAAAAATCGGTACAAGTAAGTCCTCCGATTCGGCGTGTTCGGGCATTTTTTTGCGGCGGGTGGCATCCATTGGGTCAAGAATAGTCGCTTGGTCGGGCAAGGGTTTTTCCAGATTATAAATCATATCGCCAATATACTCGCCAATTTCGCGGAAACGCCGGACTTGCAAAATACCCGGGTTGGAGATTTTGATGGTTTGTTCCGAAAGTTTTACCTTATAATCCCATTCACCCTGCGGTTTTTTGATAGCCGCAATTTTATATACACCTCCGAGGGCGGGTTGGTCATAAGCCGTAACCAGTTTTGTACCCACTCCCCAAACCGTGATTTGGGCATCTTGTTCTTTGAGACTCACGATGATGTTTTCGTCCAAATCATTGCTGGCAACAATTTGGGCTTTGGGAAAGCCGCCTTCATCTAAAATCTTGCGGGCTTCAATACTTAAGTAAGCCAAATCGCCCGAATCTAGGCGAATACCGGCTAAATCAAAGCCTTTGGCGCGGAGCTGCTTGCCCACTCTTACGGCATTTCTTACGCCTTCTAAGGTGTCAAAAGTATCTACCAAAAACACACAATTGTTGGGTAAGTATTGGGCATAAGTTTCAAAAGCTTCCAACTCCGAATCAAACGACATCACCCAACTGTGCGCGTGCGTACCCCTGACCGGAATACCAAACAATTTGCCCGCCAATACATTGGAAGTAGAAGTACAACCGCCAATATACGCCGCCCGACTAGCCGCCAATGCCCCATCAATGCCTTGCGCCCGCCGCAAGCCAAACTCCAACACGGGTTCGCCTTTGGCGGCAATGTTCATTCGGGCGGCTTTGGTGGCAATCAAAGACTGAAAATTAATGATATTCAACAAAGCAGTTTCAATGATTTGGGCTTGGATAATGGGTCCCTGCACTCTTATCAATGGCTCGTGGGGAAAAACTACCGTACCTTCGGGAATGGCATGCACATCACAAGTGAAACGCATTTGGGCTAAATAATCCAAAAAACCGGCTTCAAACAATGGCTTGCCATCATTGCCGGTCAGAGTTGCCAAATATTCAATATCATCGGCTTGTAGGCTGATATTTTTTAAATAATCGACCACCATTTCTAAACCACAAGCTATCGTAAACCCGCCTTTGAAAGGGTGATTGCGAAAAAACAGATGAAAAACCGCTTCTTGTTCGCCTTTGCCCGATTTCCAATAGCCGTAAGCCATTGTCAATTGGTATAAATCGGTCAATAATGAAAGTGATGCTTTGTATAAGTCCTGAGTAATTTTCATTGGGAATGATTAATTGTAGGAGTTTATTTGAATAAAAAATGCAAATATTAAATATTTAAGTCTTTGATTATCAATTAGTTATGTATATTTTTGCTTCTTCACCACTTTTCAGGAAAATTGTAACGCAGGCTGTCTAGCCTGCCTGCGTAAATGATTTTAGACTTAGCATAAAGCTAAAATTTCCTGAGTATGCGCAAAGAGCCTATTTTTTGTGTTTCGGTGTTTAAGCTGGGTTTGGATTTTACTTTTCCAACCTGAAGACCGATTTATAATGACTGAAACTCCACCAATTTATACAAATCAGCTAATTTGAGTTCACAATCGGCAATATAGATGCTTTTTTCTAAATCTTTTTCCGATTTCAAGAGCCAATGATTTTCGGGGGTGCGGTCGTAGGTTTCTGCCAATACTTTTTGCGAATCAATCAGTACATATTGTCGAACACTTGGCAGGTCTTTGTAGCAGTCAAATTTGGTACTTCGGTCATATAATTCGGTGCTTTCCGAAAGCACTTCGATGATAATTTCAGGATTGAGCAACACATCTACGCCCAAGCGTTTTTCGCCTAATTCCGGCTTTTGGCACACAATCATCAAATCAGGATAGACATATTTTTTACAAGTCGGCAGTTTCAATAGCAAATCAGCCATAAATATTTGACAGCCTTTTTTTTCCAAACAATCAAATAATTTTCCTAACAAACGGGCAACCAAGGTATTATGCGCCAAACTTGCCCCCGCCATAGCCACCACTTCGCCGTTGTGGTATTCACTTTTAAATTCAGCTTGGATTTCATTTGCCAAATATTCTTCTTCCGAAAGATAAGTTTTGGTTAGTAGCATCATTTCTTCCAAATTTTATTTAAAAACTTCATTCAAGGCTAATTGGATATTCAGTTTTTCGTCCAGCAATTGCTCCCCGAATTTATACATTTGATAATTTTCGCGGTCGGCAAATACATACACATTTTTCAAGCTCGGAATCACTAGCCAGCAAGATTTTACGCCTACTTGGAAATATTTTTCGGCTTTATAAACTAATTCTTGCAAACTTTGGGTAGGTGATAAAATTTCAATGGCACACAAGGGCGGCTCAGTCATTTGAATTTCATCGTGGTTAAAATCAATTTCAGTTTTTAGATAAAGGGCAATATCTGGTACGGAATCCCACCCATCTAATCTTAAACTTAACTCTGAAAAAGGACGATAAGTCTCTGAATATTTGATAGTTATGAGAACTAACAAATTGGTTTGGGTAATAGAATGTAGTTTACTAGGTATTGGTTTATGTCTTTCTAATTCGTATTGAGTAGTTTCAGAAATTTTCATATTGCTAATTTTTTTCCCAAATGTACCTAATTATCTACAAAATGTCAAATTTTGGTGAGGGTTTGGGCAAACGGTTTTGGAAATCAGGAAAATATTTAATTTTTAAGATTTTCCTGAACAAATCCAACTTTTTTGCGGTTATGAAAGAAAAATTATCATTTTTTTTAGGAAAATACTCGGATTGCATACTATATTTGAAAGGCGATTTTAAAGGCAAAATGGGTAATCTTAAGTGCGCAATTGTATAAGTATTTGATAATCAAGCACTTATGTTTTTTTAATTTCTGCTAACGATTGCGGAAATTTGCTTTGTTGTATCTTGATTTTAATTTATTGAATTGATAAACCCTAGAGCCTCCCCTCAGCCCCCTCCGAAAGAGGAGGAGCAAATACAGGAGAGATTTATAGGTGGCACATTTGAAATGCACCCAGTAAAAATCAAATAAATCTATAAATAGCTGATTATCAATCAATTATAAAAATAAAACTCGGAACTCGGAACTAGAAACTTGAAATTAGAAACTTGAAACTCGGAACTCAAAACAAGAAATAAAAATAATTTTTAAACCCCTATAAACAATTAATAATAATGGCAGAAGCTTATATTTTTGATGCAGTGCGTACGCCGCGCGGCAAAGGCAAAGTAGATGGTTCGCTCCACCAAGTTCAGCCGATTACGCTTTTAACCACCCTTTTAGGCGCAATCAAAGAACGCAATCACATTGAAGACACCTCCGTAATTGATGATGTAATCACGGGTGTAGTTAGTCCCGTAGGCGAGCAAGGCGCGGTAATCGCTCGTACTGCCGTGTTGGAAGCCGGTTTTTCGGATACTATCACCGGTACGCAAATGAACCGCTTTTGCGCTTCGGGTTTGGAATCATTCAACACCGCCGCCGCCCACGTCAAAGCCGGTATGTACGATATGGTCATCGCCGGAGGCGTAGAATCTATGTCACGCGTGCCAATGGGTTCGGACGGGGGAGCATTATTCACTTCGCCCGAAATCGTTGCCAAACACAAAGTTGTTCCCCAAGGAATTTCGGCGGATTTGATTGCCACTTTGTATGGATTTTCGCGCGAAGAAGCCGACAAATTTGCCGTTGAATCGCAAAAACGTGCCGCCGCCGCCCGCAAAAGTGGAAAATTCAATAAATCAATCATTGCCATCAAAGATATTTTGGGTAATGTAATTTTAGATTTTGATGAGTTTATCCGCGAAGAAACTACGATGGAAACGCTGGCTCAACTCAAACCTTCGTTTGAAATGATGGGGCAAATGGGCGGTTTGAATGCTTTGGCATTGCAACGCTATCCGCAATTAGAAAAAATCAATCATATTCACCACGCCGGAAACTCGTCAGGGATTGTCGATGGGGCGGCTTTGTTATTAATTGGCAGCAAAGAAGCCGGCGAAAGATTGGGCTTAAAACCACGCGCCAAAGTTCACTCTTGGGCAACCGTAGGAGCAGACCCAACCATTATGCTGACTGCGCCTGCACCTTCTACCAAAAAACTCTTGAAACGCAATGGAATGAATATCAGCGACATCGACTTGTTTGAAGTAAATGAGGCGTTTGCCGTTGTGCCAATGTTGTATATGCAAGAATTAGGCGTTGACCACAGCCAAGTAAATGTAAATGGCGGTTCTATTGCGCTTGGACACCCACTAGGGGCAACCGGTGCAATTATCTTAGGCACTTTGTTAGATGAACTAGAACGCCAAGATAAAAACCTAGGTTTGGCTACGCTGTGTGTAGGTGGCGGAATGGGCGTTTCTACCATTATTGAAAGGGTATAAAAGCCCCCTAACCCCCAGAGGGGGAATATAATAAACCTGACAGGTTTTTGAAACCTGATAAGTTTTTGAAACCTGACAGGTTTTTGAAACCTGTCAGGTTTGAAAAAGTTTAAAACTTCTACTCCCGATAGAAGTCTAATTTAAAATACAAATGCTCCCCCTTCGGGGGCTGGGGGGCTTCATAATTCTGAATTCAAATGATTAAATATAGTGTAGAAAACGGCATAGCTACCCTTAGCTGGAATATGGAAGGTCCGATGAACGTGATGAACGACCAATCTATGGAAGCTTTCCGCGAAAATATGCTCAAAGCTATCAATGATAGCAGTGTAAAAGGCATTATCATTGCTTCCGAAAAAGATACTTTTTTTGCCGGAGCCGATTTGAAATGGTTAGAACATTCTTTGAATCACCCGCTACCCGTCAAAGAACAATTTGCGAAACAAACGCAATTGAATACAATGTTTCGCACTTTCGAAACCTGTGGCAAACCCATTGCGGCGGCTATCAACGGACACGCTTTGGGCGGTGGCTACGAAATTACTTTGATGAGTCATTATCGAGTGGCAATCAACAACCCCAAAACTCAAATCGGTTTGCCCGAAGCCAAAATCGGTTTGTTTCCAGGGGCAGGTGGTACGCAACGTTTGCCTCGTTTAATTGGCATTGAAGCGGCAACTCCGTTTTTGTTAGAAGGCAAAGCCGTAGCTCCGGCTGAAGCTTTGAAAATGGGCTTAATCCACGAACTGGCTGATAATAAGGAAGATATGTTGGCTAAATGCCGCAAATGGATTGAAGCAAATCCTAAAGCGATGCAACCTTGGGATACCGAGAAAAAAGGCAAAGTTATTTACAACGATGCTTACAAAATCCCGGGTGGCAATATCCAAAGCCCCAAAATTGTGATGATGCTCACGCCCGGCACTGCCTTGATGATGGATAAAACCAAAGGCAACTATCCGGCGCAATTGGCAATTATGAAATGCTTGTACGAAGGCTTGCAAGTAACAATTGAAGAAGGTTTATTGATTGAAGCACGTTATTTTACCCAATTGATGCAACGCCCTGAGCCTAGAGGAATGATTCGCACCTTGTTTTTGGCAATGGGTGAGGCAAACAAAGGCGTGGCTCGTCCGAAAAATGTACCGCCTTCAAACATTCAAAAAGTGGGCGTTTTGGGCGCAGGTTTGATGGGTGCCGGCATTGCCTATGTAACCGCCCTTGCGGGAATGCAAGTCGTGTTGAAAGATGTGAGCATTGAAGCCGCCGAAAAAGGCAAAGATTATTCAAGAGATTTATTGAAAAAATCAATGTCTAAAGGCAAAATGACTCCTGAAAAAGCCGAAGGTATCTTAAACCTCATCAAAACTACCGACCAAGTAGCTGATTTGGCCGGTTGCGATTATATCATTGAAGCGGTATTCGAAAACCGAGATTTGAAATATAAGGTAACTCAAGAAACCGAAGCCGTATTAGCTCCTACCGCCGTATTTGGCTCAAATACTTCTACTTTGCCCATTACGGGCTTGGCAGAAGCTTCGGTTCGTCCCGAAAACTTCATTGGGATTCACTTTTTCTCGCCGGTGGACAAAATGCCTTTGGTAGAAGTGATTATGGGCAAAAAAACCAACGATTATGCTTTGGCTTTGACCATTGATTATATCTTAAAAATTCGCAAAACTCCGATTGTGGTCAATGACTCACGCGGATTTTATACTTCGCGTTGTTTTGGTACTTATACGATGGAAGGTTTGGAAATGCTTGCCGAAGGTGTGGCTCCAGCTCTCATTGAACACGCGGGCGAAATGGCGGGTATGCCCGTAGGCGCACTAGATGTTGCCGATGCGGTAGCCATTGACTTAGCTTACAAAGTACTGAGCCAGACCTACAAAGACAATGGCTTGACCTTGGAAGAAGCCGAAAAAGCCGGAAAAATGAGCAAAGGCGAATTAGTAGTCAAATTATTTGTCGAGAAACTCGGTCGCTTTGGCAAGAAAAACAAAGCCGGTTACTACGAATACCCCGAAGGTGGCAAAAAATACTTGTGGCCTGGCTTGGCAGAGTTGTACCCAGTCAAAAAAGAACAACCGACTGCCGAATATTTGAAAAAACGCTTTTTACACCGCCAAGCAATTGAGGCAGTTCGTTGCCTAGAAGAAGGCGTATTGAACAGCCCAACTGATGGGGATGTGGGTTCTATCTTGGCTTGGGGCTTCCCGCCTTATACTGGCGGTATTTTCTCCTACATAGATATGGTAGGCGTAGCCACTTTTGTCAAAGAATTAGATGAGTTTACTGCCCAATACGGCGATAGATTCAAAGCCACCGACCGCCTCCGCGAAATGGCGAAAAACGGTGAAACTTTCTTTGGCGTGAAAAAAGAAGAAGCGGTATTAGCGTAACTAATTGATTATCAATTGATTATAAATAAAAAGCGAGACTTGAAAAGGTCTTGCTTTTTTTGTTTATAAATCATATAATTTAATCTGAATAAAATTAGGGCTTAGGTGGTCAAAATCAGCATCATCTGTCCATAAAGTTAAGCCCTCAATATGGGCAGTAGCGGCAATCCAAATATCATTTTTACCCATATTACGTGCCGACCCGTTTAGATGAAGACTAGGATGTTTGCCTTGACTGAATGTATCTATATCTACATAAGCCCCTACAATAGTAGCATCAAGATTAATGATTGTAATGCGACTCAGTATTTTGTGCAAATCATTCAATTTATTTTGCCCCCAACCAAACTGAATAGCTAAAGACCAAATTTCGGCGTGGCTAACAATAGAAATAGCTTCATTTTCAAGAATTGGAGTTTTTTGGCGAAGACGCTTTAAGAGGATATTGGTATCTAATAAATAATCCATTATTTATTCGTCTTAAGTTGATTGAGCATCGCTTGGTATTCTGCTTCCGAAATATCAATTTCTATTTTGCCACTACCTTCATAACCAATTAATTGAGCAAACTCGGCAAAACCGCCACAAGCCTTGATTTGCTCAGTAGTATAGTATTGGATTTTATTTTTATCAAATTTAGGAATTTCAATTCCATTGATAATAAATGAGTCAACTAACAAATTTTTTTCCATTTTGCGCCTTATTTTTTGCCTAACAAATGTATTGAAAAAAATATTAAAAAACATTCAAAGGAATTTCCTTTTTTGATATTCCAATACAAAAGCAAGGCTTGAAAAGGTCTTGCTTTTGTATTGGAATTGTGCATAAAAATACGTAATTTTATCAAATAAACCTTATTATAAATATTTGATTATCATTATGTTATGAAAAAATCAGAGAAGAAGTTACTGATTTTAGATTTGGATGAAACCTTGATTTATGCCAGCCAACAAAAACTGACCATTGCCGAAGATTTTAGCTTTGAAAATTATTATGTTTACAAAAGACCTTATTTAGATGATTTTTTATGGGAATGTAGCCAACATTATTCATTGGCAATTTGGTCATCGGCTGAAAATAACTATGTGCAAAATATTGCCAAACAATTGCTTAACAAAGACTTAAAATTTGATTTTATTTGGAGCCGCGATAATTGTTGGCTCAAAATAGCCTAAGTCAAAGATGAATATTGGGGAATAACTCGGCGAGAGCCTCAATATATCAAGCCTTTGGAAAAAATTCGGCGCAAAGGCTATCAACTTACCAATGTATTGATTGTAGATGATTCTTTATACAAAGTAATTGATAATCAGGTAGATAACTATTTTATTATTAAGCCTTTTGAGGGAAATCCTGATGATAATGAACTGATGGATTGTTTAAAATTCTTGAAAAAATAATAGCTAATATTTCTCCCTAGTGTTACGCCGTTGTTGGTGCGTAGATTTTACCTATGACTTTTAAATATTTTAGGGTTTCTCAGGTACAACGACACCAACAACACATAGTAATAGGAGTTGTGGTATCGAAAAATGCTGAATGATAAATTTCTTCTTTTTCTTACATTCGTCAGCATTTTTCTACGCACCAACAACGGAGGAGGTCGGTACATTTAAGGATAACGTCCTGCTTCACTCAGCATTTGTCGAATAATCAATAAATCAGGGTGATTGAGTTGGAGTAGTTTAACTGTAGCTTGCCCAATTTTGGTTTGGGGGATAATTTCACCTAGTTCAGTGGTAAAATGCTCATTCCAAGTTTGCAAACGAGGATTGAATAAGGGAACAATATCGGTATAGTTTTCTACAAAGCTTACCAAATCAGTGCCTTTGTGTTGATTACAATGCGGGCAAGCATAAGCCAAATTACTAAGTTCATATTCACCTCCGTGCTTTTGGGCAATGATATGGTCAATCTCATAAGCTAAGAATCGGTCATCTTCGTGAACTTGGCAATATTCACACCGAAAATTGGCTCTTTTAGCTACTTGTTTACGAATTTTATCCGAAAAGTAGCTCATTTTTTCAACAGTAAATGGGCTTTGGCTTTTGCCAAACTAATGAATAAATCCAAGGCAAGAAAACGCTCCAATTCGGCAGTTTCTTCCAAATTAATAACTCCTGATTTTTTTTTATCTACCAAATCACTCACTCTTGCCGACATTTCTGGAGAGGCTTTTATTTGAATGATTTGGCTAGGATTCAGTTGAGCAATAATGTTTGCCACTTCGCCGAAAGCTTCTGAAATAATCATTGTAAAAATTTTACTAAGTTTGAATGTCTAAGATATTGCTTTTTTAATAGTTTTCAAAATGAATTGGGTAAAGCATCAAATTACCCACTGGAAACTACTTGAGCTTCATTCCCAAACGAAGTCCAAAATACTTGCCCATTTCCAAACATACCTAGCATACGTATAAGTAAAGAGAGAAAAATAGCTAAATAATTGATAATCAAGTAATTACAAAAAATCAGTTCAATAGAGTTTGGGCTGATTTTTTTGTTTATCTTAGCTTTTTAATTAAATTGCTGGAATAAAATCATAGCCAATTACCTCAAATTGAGTTTAATAGGATAATGCAAGGACGAGAATATTTGTTTGAAAACAATTAAATTTGTATGGACTTTAATACCATAAAATATGAATTACAAAATATCATTCGAGGAAATGGCCAAACGAGCCAAAGAAGTACTCTCCAAGCAGTCGCCTACTACCTTAGCCGAAGCCAAAGCGCAAGTAGCCAAATTGAAGACTCAAAACAGTACAAAATCAAAGAAATCGAATTCTTAAATTCTCTTTTAAAAAGTAAAGAGCTTTGGCTATCTGCTCCTGACCCGAATACTTATTTGACTGAAGGAGCAGAACAAAAAGTATATCTAGTTTCTGATTTCAGGAATGTGCTGAAAATGAACTCCGGCGTTTTTTATTTATCGTGGTTAGACTATTTGCATAGCCTGTTGCTTCATAACTTCTTTTTTCCACATACAGCCTACGATTTTTTAGGATTTTGCCAAGATACCGAAGAAATTTTTGCGGTGGTAAAACAACCCTACATAAAAACCACCGAAGCAACCAATCCTGATTTAGTCAAGGAGTTTTTAGAAAATAATGGTTTTGTGAATCAAAAAAATCAGGACTATGAACACAAAGACTTGGGAATTATTTTAGAAGATTTACACGATGAAAATGTGCTTACCTATAATGATACTTTATTCTTCATTGATACGGTTTTTTATCTAAAAGATAGTTTTTGGGAATCCGGCAATTAATCACTAGGTTCTATTTTTCTAATTGGAATTTTTTAGGGTATCAATATGTAAGTATCTGATAATCAATAAATTATATTTTGAAACAAGAGAAAATTATACAGCTTTTCGGGCGTAAGACTTTGCGTTTCTTATAACAAAGCGCGAATAAATCGCGCTTTTTAAGTATTATAAGCTTATTGCCAATACCTGAAATGGATTGCTAATCGTAGTTTTGCTTAATCGCTTCAGTAATTGTATTTATCAAACTGAGCAGCTTTGATTTAAGCCCCAAAATCCTCACTGGGCTATACTTCCAAGCCTATCCCAGTACACTTGCCCGTTTCCAACGTGCCTAGCACGCATATAAGTAAAGAGAGAAAAATAGCTAAATATTTGATAATCAAGTAGTTATAAAAAATCAGTTCAATTCAATTTGGGCTGATTTTTGGTTTATCGTAGCTTTTTAATTAAATTGCTTAAAATATTAAAAATTAGGATGATAAGTCTCCAACTATCCAAAAAAAGACAAATCATTGGTGATGATGAGTTTTTCGATTTTTGTGAACAAAATCGGGATATGAGAATTGAGCGTAATCGTTATGGTCAAATTTTAATCAATATGCCCACAGGTTCAAAAACCGGAATCAAAAATACCGAGCTTATTACTGAGCTAAATCTTTGGAATAGGCAAACTAAACAGGGCTATGTTTTTGATTCATCAACGGGATTTACGTTACCTACTCAGCCTGAAAGCTCGGTTCGTTCGCCTGATGCTTCTTGGATTCAAAAAAAACGATGGGACAAGCTTACCGAAGCCCAGCAAACTAAGTTTGCGCCGATATGCCCAGATTTTGTAATCGAATTGCTTTCCGAAAATGATTATTGGGAAGAAATCGCCCAAAAAATGCAAGAATATATGGCTTGCGGCTGTCAATTGGCTTGGCAAATTGATGCTGATAGTCAAAGAGTGATGATTTATCGCGCCGATGGCTCACAAACTGAAATAAAGGGTTTTAATCAAAAAATTTCGGGAGAAAATGTCCTCAATGGACTCGAGCTTGATTTGAGTTTATTATTATAATGGTTTGTAATTCATTCTTTAGCGTGAAGAAGAAAGAAGCGGTATTAGCATAACTCATTGGTTATCAATTAAATAGAAAAAGTAAGGCTTGTAAAGGTTAGCTTTTTTTAGGATAAATATCTGTAAAACATAATTGATTTATAAGTATTTGATAATCAAGTAGTTATAAAAAATCAGTTCAACTTAGTTTGGGCTGATTTTTTTTCGTATTTAATTGAGCGTTTGGTATTACAACTCTTGTTCAGGACTATAATCCTACCGTAAAAGTGCCTCTACTTCTACTTTTACCCCCCCTTTATCTTGCGTTTTCTGGGCTGATTCGCCCGCCTTTTCCGAGCGATCTTATCCGACCATTGGGGATCATAAGACCCATCAGAACGTTGATTACTTTTTAACTTGCCACTGCTGCTTAGAGGCTCTCACCCCCAAAGAGATCGCCAGTTCCTTTTGGGTTTGGCTTGATTGATTAATACTTAATGGGTATCTTTGCCCTAAGTCAAAATGTTTTGGCGTATGCAACGTTTGGTTTCTTAGTTTATTTTGTACCCGTTCCAAAGCATTTTGAAAATTGCCGAAGTGGGTTTATTTTGGTATTAAATTTTGAGAAAAAATGCAACAGTTTGACAAAAACATACCTCAAAAATAGATACAAAATAAAATTTTTAAAAACATAATTGATTCATTATCAGGCAATTAAATAATTTCTAATTCCCAATGATTAATTCCTAATTCCTGAATGACTGAATCTCAAAAGTTTTGAAATTTATTCAATCCATTGCTTATCAATGAATTAAATTATTATCAACTTGAAAAATAAACTTCTGATAGGGCTTTGGGCAATCCTTGCTTTTGCCTGTACCGAGTCGCAAGAAATTCCCAAAAATATATTAGCCAAGCAAAAAATAACCGCCTTGTTGATTGATTTGCATTGGTCAGATGCCAAAATCGCCCAAAGTGCTTATACCAATACCGACTCGGCGCAATACAATTATTGGCTTTTGGAAAAAGACATCTTCAAACGCCATAAAACTGATACGGCTACTTTTCGCCAAAGTATGGCATACTATTCATCGCATCCCAAACTGCTGGAAGATATTTACAACATCGTGGTAGATAGCCTCAGCTACCGCGAAAGCCTAGCCAAAACTCAAACCCAAAAGAAAACAACCGAAAGCGACAAAGCGAAAAAGGCGGCGAAAAACCCACAAGATCTGTAACAATAGTTCGGAGTTATGCACTAAATTCCTGATAACAATACTTCGGGAATGTTTTATAACTCATTGGTTATCAGGCATTTATAAAATTTATAATATTTCGTTAATTGCCTGATTTTCAATTACCTAGCTCCCAACTAGAAACTCGGAACGAGAAACTTCACGAACTATTGTAAATTTCTATCTTGCAAAGATACAATCAAAGGTTTTTCAGCCTAATTTTGCCAACTATGTGGATACTTCAAAGATTATTTGCCATTTGGGGGCTGCTCTGTTTTGTAGGGCTTTTTTTCTTGATGCTCCCTTTATTTCACTGGTTTGCGCGTGATGTAAAATGGCACGCTTATGCCGCTTGGCTAAACAAGGCGTGGGCTAACCTGTTTTTTGCCGGTATTTTGTTGCCCTACAAAATAGAATATCGCTTCAAGCCCCAAAAAAACCAACCCTATGTATTTTGTGCCAATCATACTTCTTTGCTCGACATTATTACAATGGGTTTGGTGGTACCGGGCAATCATACTTTTGTGGGCAAAGAAGAATTGGGCAAAGTACCCGTTTTTGGTAGTATGTTTCGCAAACTGCACATTCCCGTGAATCGAGAGAGCAAAATCGGTTCTTATCGGGCTTTGGTCAAGTCGATTGAGGCTGTAGAACAAGGCAAAAGCATCATCATCTATCCCGAAGGTGGCATTTATGGCAAGCAAGCCCCACGCCTCAACCCTTTCAAAGACGGACCTTTTCGCATTGCCATTACCAAACAAATACCCATTGTGCCGGTTACAATTCTTTACAATTGGCTGATTTTGCCCGATGACGACCGCTATTTGGCACATTGGCATCGGGGCAAAGCTATTGTGCATCAAGCCATTGAGACCAAAGGCTTGACTATGCAAGATTTGGAAGCTCTCAAAGAGCAAACCTTTCAAATAATTCATCAAGAATTACAAAAACATTTCCACAGTACACTTCGCACCTATAGATCCACGCACAACTGCCTTGAACCTAGTAAACACCAAAGATAAATGCCAGGCGAAGCTAACCCTCCATGACAAAATTTATCTCTCCAGGCATAGGCAGTCAGGCTACAAAATTAATATTGAGAGCAAAATGGCTTATTCGAGTGTGACAACGGTTAACTTAGTATTCCCTGTTAGACTGCGAATGAAAGACAATATGGCTTGAAGCTTTTACTAGTTGTATGAAAACTACCATAGTTCAGCAAAGGTACATATCATCTCAACAATCACAGCAAATATCCCCAAAGCTAGCACAGCACATAAACTGTCGCTGTCACATGGGATTCCAACAAAATTTTCAAACTGCATGAATGAACAATGCACGATTTATCCCATCAATTATGTAACTACACTTCCGCAAAAGAATCAACAAACTTGGTTTTCAACTTAACCACATGAAAATGCTTACAGCTGCTGACATATTTATATAATAAACCTGGAATAAACTTAGCCCAGTTATTTAGACAAGACAATAGCACATCACTGCTGCACAATCAAAATCAGTCTTACACAAGAACACGGAAAATACTAACCCGCGTTGTTACTTTGTACGTTACATACGCGCTCATTCCATCTCCAACTTTTTTTGGATCTGACACTAGAATTTCTATATGACGAGACAAATCTTCAGCAGGCAACTCCTGAGAGAAAAATTTAAAACAGACACTGAACATCTCAACCTCTACACAAACATCCACAAAGGGAA
>JALONJ010000602.1 GCA_025455045.1 Microscillaceae bacterium
TATAATTTAATAACAACAAATGAATTAATTGCATAGATTTCACCAACAAATTTTCAAATTTTTGCGGGTTTATCAGGTACAATGATACCCACAATCACTTGTCCCAGACTTCAAATCGCCTCCCACAAACTATCACAAAAATAGCTGCGATGATCCAAAAAATTTTGCTTGACCACAAAGCCACTTTGTCGGGCAAGTTGGGCTATTCCCGATAGGGTATATTTGTACGATACTTCGGTATGAATAGCCTCCCAAGCTCCTAGTTCAAACCGGCACGCCAACTGTTCAATGTAAATTTCTTGAGCTAACTTGCTGATAATAAAGCTTTTGGCGCAACCCTCGTAGGGGTCATAGAGGGGATAGTGCATAAAATTAGCCAAATCAAAATTTGCCCCCAATTCTCGATTGATGCGTTGCAAAAGATTCAAATTAAATGCCTTGGTTACACCTTGTGAGTCGTTGTAAGCCGCCAAAATCAAATCCGGTTGTTTTTGCAAATCTAAGCCAATGAGCAACAAATCGCCTTTTTGTAAGCCTTGCCGCAAACTTTGTAAAAAAAACAAGGCTTGTGTGTGATTGAAATTACCCAAATTTGACCCCAAAAACAGCACTACCTTGCGGGTATCGGCACTGGCGGGTAGCTGGCTAAGTGCCACAAAATACTCACTCACCAATGGCTGTACTGTCAAATTGGGCAAGTTTTTATGCAAATCCTCCGTCAAATTGTGCAGAGCCGAAGGCGAAATATCTACCGGCAGGTAGCGAAAATGATAATTATTTTGTAAAAAATTACGCAATAGAATTTTGGTTTTTAAACCATCGCCGGCTCCTAGCTCCAAAAGTTCAAACCCATCTACGCCGGCTGCCAAATACTTGCCTAACTCGGTTTGATGAGTCTGTAAAATCTCGTACTCACAAGCGGTAAGGTAGTACTCGGGCAATTCCATTATATTTTGAAATAACTGACTGCCTACAGTATCATAAAAATACTTGGAAGACAGGTACTTAGCCGAAGCCGATAAACCTTGTTGTACGTCTTGGGCAAATTGATTGAAAAAATCCACGTTAATTCTTAGAGTAATGATTATTTTTTTAGATATGCCCTTATTTTCCATAAAAAACTCACCTCTAGCAAAGTATAGGGCTTAGATAACTAGGGCTTAAACAAAGATTGTTTGAGTGTAGAGGGATTATTTCCCCCCCTCCTTCGGAGAGGCTTAGGGGGAGGCTTACCTTCAAATATACTCCGCCAAACGAATACCCGTAAATTGCCAACGCTCGGGCGCGTGAAAAAAGTTTCGATAGCTTGCCCTGATGTGCGAGCTTGGCGTTACACACGAGCCACCCCGCAACACCATTTGATTAATCATAAATTTGCCGTTGTATTCACCCAAAGCCCCCGCCGCTTGTTGGTAATAAGGGTAGGGCAAATAAGCCGAGTTTGTCCACTCCCAACAATCGCCCCAAAATTGAAAATGATTAGGTGAACAAGCTTGAGGCTGCAAATAATTGATTTCCAATAAGTTAGCTTCGTTTGCTATGTCAGGGGCATATTTTCGGCAAGCCACCTCCCATTCAAATTCGGTAGGCAAACGCTTGCCCGCCCAACGTGCAAAAGCCTCCGCTTCATAAAAACTCACGTGCGTAACCGGCGCGTCCAGATTGAGTTTTTGCAAACCCGCCAAAGTATAACTAAACCACTCATTATCAATCAAATGCCAATACATTGGGGCTTCAATTTGGTTTTGCTTTACCCAATCCCAGCCTGCTCCAAGCCAATAATGAAACTTTTGATACCCACCAGCTTGCATAAACTCGAGATATTCGGCATTGCTTACCAAGCGATTGGCCACCCGATAGGTATGCAAAAATACTTGATGCGCCCCTCGTTCATTGTCAAAACAAAAACCCGAGTCGGCATAGCCTATGGTATATAAACCCTCATTTACGGATAAATATTTTAAAGGATTAACAATCAGCGACTTATGGTTTGTTTTTAAAGTAGAATTGTATGCCGGAAACAAAGGATTATTGCCCAAAGTGTATTTCAAATCCGTCAATAAAAGCTCTTGGTGTTGTTGCTCGTGATTGATTCCCAATTCAATCAAATCCTCTAATTCGGGGGCAAAATGGGCATCATCTGCCATAAAAGCCTGCATTGCTTCATCTACATAATGCCGATATTGGTACACCTCCTCGGTGGTGGGGCGCGACATATTGCCTCGTTGCGGGCGTAGAACTCGTTTGCCTACACTTTCATAATAACTATTAAAAAAATAGCCATAATCGGTGCTAAACACCTGATAATCAGCCCAATAAGGAATGAGAATAAAATTCTCAAAAAACCAAGTCGTATGCGCCAGATTCCACTTAGGCGGGCTGGCAAATTCCGAAGGTTGTACGACATAATCTTCAGTTTTGAGGGGCTGGCAGAGCGTTTCCGAAGTTTGTCGTACTTGCTTATATTGCGCCAAAAGCTCACGCTTTGTCGCCTTTTCAGTTGTCAATATAAATTCCATAAATAATTGATTTTCAGATTATTATAGTTATCAATCAAAATTTGGGCGCGATTTCCGGCTCTCGGCAAAGGCAGAAGCCGCGCTCGCACCCTACCCTCCCTAGCGTATGGCTTGCAAACCATACGCTAAGGAGGGCAGTAGGGCGCGAGCGCAGGCGGGGTCTCCTCCGCCCAGCGCGCAATAGCCTAGTGTATTTTCCGCCCGCTTTTATCTCTCAAACCAAGTTAAACCATTTTTACCAATAAAAAAAAGAGTTTATTGTAAGTGCTTGATAATCAGTATATTATCTAATTGTTAATTTTTTATTGTGGGGGTTTATCTCATAAACTCGGTTTTTATCTATTTTCTGGTTTAACTTTGTCTAAGTGCAGGTTTAGATAATGCTTGGTGTGTTGTTGTCAAAACTGATATAAACATCTGTAAATCAAGGACTTGCAAATATTTTATTTGTAAAAGTTAACGCAAAAATAAACTATCTAAACACAAAGAACACCAAGAAAATACCCACAAAGCACACAAAGAACTTTGTGTTTATTAGTGCCTAACTGAGTGAGCTTTGTGGTAACTTTGATGGTATTAGCTGTAAATAACTGATAATCAAACACTTATTGTAAAAATGGAAAGTAAAATTTATCTTAAGGTTTTTTACCAAAGCTCCATTTGCTACAAAATCAAGGTTAGCCTTATTTTAAAATGAAATCCGTATAAATAACTGATTATCAATAAGTTAAATATCATTTAATGGTTCTTCACCACTTTTCAGGAATTGCCTTTGGCAATCCCTCTCGCTTTGTCATTCTGAGCGAAGCGAAGAATCTGAAACTCTTGATAATCAACGC
>JALONJ010000603.1 GCA_025455045.1 Microscillaceae bacterium
AATGAGTTAATTATAAGATGTGCTGATGTGCTAATGTAATACATTGATTATCAGTTAATTAATAAATTCAATTGTTTACTTTATTTTATTCTTGTTCCTTATTTAATTCCCAACGCCATTTATTTTACTCACTCACTTCGTCCACCAAGTACAAAATAGATTCGTAGTTTTTGCCTACGGCTTCGCTCATTGCCATTTCGCAAGTTTTGGCACTGGCATAGTAACCGGCATAGTCTTTTTGCTTTACTTCGGCACTTTCGGCGGCAGTGGCTGAGGCGGTCAGTTCGGGAACCAAAAACCCTCGGTCGCCCGCCATTCCGCAACAACCGGCTTGCAGAGGAACATCTACCTTTTCGGCACAGGTTTGAGCTATTTTGAGCAGTTTTTCGCGGTTATTCATTTTGGTAAGCGAACAAACCGGATGTAGTACCACTTCCGACTTAGGTTTTTGAACTTTTAGTTTGGGCAATACCCAATCTGCCAAGAAATCCACGCTGTCTAACAGTTGCATTTGGGCGTATTTTTGCTGATTTTGCGGGCTAAGAGCCGCCTGACAAGTCTTTAAAGTATAAGTGCAAGAACTGCCATCTAATACTATCGGAAGTTTGCCTTTTTCAGACCATTCCCATAGTTTTTCAATGGTTTGATTGACCGTAAATTCGTAAGCCGTTTGAAACCCTTTGGACGAAAACGCCTGCCCGCAACAATAGCCTTGATTGTAGGGGATTCGGACTAAAATATTGGTTTTGAGGCAAATCCGCAAAAAAGTTTCGGCAATCGAGAGTTTGTCATCTACAGAGTTGCCCATCACCCGCGAAATACAAGTCGGGAAATACACTACTTCGGCAAGTGGCGGTTCATTGACCACCATCAAGGGCGGTTTGGTGATTTGATTGCTCCACAAAGGAAAATCAGGTACAATTTTTTTGAAAGTAGCCGTCAAATTGCTCATTGCCGACTTGCCCAAAATTTGGTTAAGACCTCGTCCGGCACGAATCGGGAGTTTGACGGTATTTTCAACCAATTTGAAGTTTTTTGCCAAGCGCAAAGCCATTCCTTGTTGAAAACTTGAATGATTTTCGCGCCGTAGGCGTTTGACCAAGTCGCCGGTATTGATATTGACCGGGCAGTCGGTCGCACACAAGCCATCAACGGCACAAGTCTCTAAGCCATCATATTGGTATTCTTTCAAAAGTTGTTGATAATCAGCCTTTTTACCGGCTTTTTCGAGGCGTTTGAGTTCGCGCCGCACCAAAATTCGGCGACGAGGCGTAAGGGTTAAGTCTTTGGAAGGGCAGTTTTTTTCGCAAAAACCACATTCGATACATTTATCTACTTCTTCTTCTACAGTGGGCAAGTCTTTCAAATCGGTGATGTGCGCTTGGGGGTTTTCATTCAAAATAACCCCCGGATTGAGCAAATTGTGGGGGTCAATGACTTGTTTGATGGCTTTCATTATTTCGTAAGCTACTCCGCCCCACTCGGCTTCGACATACGGAGCCATATTGCGCCCTGTACCGTGTTCGGCTTTGAGGGCACCGTCATATTTTTGGATAACCAGCTCGGCAAGCTCGTCCATAAATTGGGCATAACGGTCGATATCTACCTGATTATCAAAGCCTTGCGTTACGCAAAAATGAATATTGCCGTCTTTGGCGTGTCCAAAAATAATTCCATCGGCATAGCCATATTTGACAAACAATTGCTGGGTGTCCACCACGCCATCGGCTAGGCGATTGACCGGAAAAACAATGTCTTCAAAGACTACCGAAGTGCCTTTTTGCCTTACCGCCCCAATTGAGGGAATCAAACCCTTGCGGACTTTCCACAAAAACTCTTGGGCTTTGGCATCGGTGGTAAATTCGGCGGGCTTGAGCAAGGGCAAACTTGCCATTACTTGTGGAATATTTGCCTGACAATCAAGGAGTTGAGTCTGGGTTTCGCATTGGTATTCGCAAAGTATGGCGGCTACATTTTCGCTCAAAATTTTGTAAAATTCAGGAATCCCGGGTACATTTTCTACGGCTCGCAAAGAAGCACGGTCAAACAACTCTAGAGCCTCTGCTCCCGAATCGCGCAGAGCTTGAATTGCCTCACAAGCGGCGTGAATATCTTGAAAAAACAGCATTGCCGTCGCTTTGTGGGGTTTGTCGGGAATGGTATGCAATACGCCCTCGGCAATAAAACCCAAAGTCCCCTCTGCTCCAATGAGCAAATGCGCCATTATATCCAAAGGTCGGTCAAAGTCCACCAAACTATTGAGGGCGTAGCCAATGGTGTTTTTCATTTGATATTTATACCGAATCCGCCCATACAAATCGGGATTATTCAAAATATTGTGGCGCAATTCCAAAAGTTTGTCGGCAATGGATTTACATTCCAATTCAAATCGCTCATAATCGGCGGGGTTTTCGGTATCATACACATTGCCATTGGGCAACATAAATTTTAAACTATGCAGTGTATGATACGAATTATGCTTCACGCCACAACACATACCGCTAGAGTTGTTGGACAAAATTCCGCCCATCATACACGAGCCAATCGAGGCAGGGTCGGGACCAATTTTTTTGCCGTATTTTTTCAAATGCAAATTGACCATTCCGCCAATCATTCCGGGTTGGGTGCGCACCCGCGCGCCTTGCTCTTCAATCTGAATTTTGCGCCAATAGCGACTTACATCGGCTAGAATACCATCGGTAATGGATTGCCCCGACAAACTCGTACCCGCCGTGCGAAAAACCAAGGGAATTTGGTGAGTTTGGGTAAATTGAAACAACCATTTAACCTCCTCTAAATCAATGGGTTGAACTACTGCCTGCGGAATGAGGCGGTAAAATCCGGCATCTGAAGCATAAGCAACACGGTCAATGAGGCGCGTTTTGAGGCGTTCCGGCGGAAATTTTTGCGCGAGGGCTTTGGCTAAATTCATTTTGCTTGGAATTAAATGGCAATTGATAGATTGTAGGTTTTATAAAATATTGATAATCAATGGTTTATAAAATGAGTTTTAATTTCTTTGAATTATTTATTGAAAATTAAAACACAAATGCTTTGAATACAAACCTTTTGAAAAAAAAGGTGAAATTTAGTGCTTTTTTAGCTTTGTCAATAGTTCGGACAGTTTCTAGTTTCTAAGCCCTTCTGCCCCCGGAGGGGGTTGTTAAATTCTATTTTTGAGCCAAATTATATTCGCCGTTAGACCTCACCCCCTCTCCTCTTGAGAGGGGGAAGATTCAGGAAGCCTCTCCCTAAAAGGCTAATCTCCCTACAGAATTTTAAAGTACTGATAATCAATCACTTAACTATCATTATTTTTAATTGGTGTAGTAATTGATAATGCTCAATAATCA
>JALONJ010000604.1 GCA_025455045.1 Microscillaceae bacterium
TTCAGCTATAAATTCTTTTAATAAGTCGGGTTCATCCAGTTTCATATTTGTATTTTTTTTAGGCAAATTTGCAAAAGGTTTTACGAAAGTCTATAATTACTTATCAACAACGTCCGAAGTATTGACAGAAAAACAAAAAACCCGATAAAATTTATCGGGTTTTTTATCAACTGGGCTAAGTGAAATATTGAATAAGCAAACGTTTTTTTTGAAAAATTGAAATATAAATATCTGATAGTCAGATAGTTACTATTTTATCATTAATTTTTTCTGCAATTCACCGTTGGCAGTTTTGAGTTTGATGATATAAATACCTGATTTCAAATTTTTGAATTTGATGGATTCAACCGATTCATTTACTTGGATGGTTTCGGTTTGTTGTTGTTTGCCGACCATATCCACAATTTCCATTTCTACGGTTTGTCCATATAATTCAGGAATTTGCAAAGACAATTCACGCTCTGCCGGATTGGGAAATGCTCGGAATCCGCCTTCTTCATCAGCCGCAATTGGGCGTTCAATATCCAAACGATTAGCCATTGGCTGTCCGCTGGCGGGGCGTGAAGGGTGCGCCGAAGTACTGACCGTAGCCGGAGCCGTATATTGCGCTTTAATCCATACTTTTTGTCCGGCATAATTGATAGAGTTGGTATGGCGAGCCTTAATCATATAAAAACCAATTGCCGTAGGGGTAAAATTCAAAGTAAGATTGCCAGTACCCGATACACTAGCTACTTGTGTGCCACTCATATTAAAGATAGCCAAAGTAAGATTGCGCGTATTGTCCGAAGGAAACAAATTAACCGAAATAGTAGTGCCACTATTCGAGAATACTTTGCCGGCACGTCGCCAAGCGGTAGAGTTGCCCGGTAATCTGCCGCCTTGACCTAGTGATGAAGCGTGGCTATCGCCCAAGTCATCGTCTAGCTCCCATTCTTGAATAGTCGGGATTACATTGTTGTTGTAATTTTGATTGATGCCTACCGGTGCCCAAATGGAGTAGCCTCTACGTCCCTGCAAAGCTGTACCATTGCAAGGAGGGACGGATAGATTAGCTTTACCGCCGCCATACACCGTCCGAATACTGTTACCTGCTGCACCTGAGTAATCTTTCAATTGTGTGCCATCGGGGAAGTCGGTTTGCACACCATTGGGGTCTTGCCAGTTGTTCCAGCTATCGTTGGCACAAATGATTGCCTTGCCACTGCGCTCAATAATCAAAAGGTCTTGAGCCTGCCAGCGCACTTTGTAAGCCCCTTCTTTGAAACGAAGATTTTGATGACACCACAAAATATTTTCCAAATCGCCACGAGTAGGCAGTTGGGTAGTATTGGTGGGCGCGTGGGTGTAGCGGTTTGAATTGCTCACATTGAATAAATCTTCAAAGAATATTTGCGGACTGCCATCTACCGCACAAGCCACTGCATAAGCTACCGAAAGGCGACCATCAAACGGGTCGATGTGAGGAGCTAATTCTTGTCCGGTATTCCAACCCGAATAATTGCCACTGCTATTCAATTGGGGGCGAAAAGTATCGTGATTATTGACAAAAGGCACTGTACGCCAGCGATTACTTTGTTGTAAGCTAGGCAATGAACCCATATCAAAGTTGCCTCCGCCCGAAATAATGTTATACAAACCACTACGCAATGCAAAGTCAAAAGTACCCGAGCGATTTTGGGTAGCGTTTGCCCAGCTATCCAAGGCACTTGCGCCACCAACCCACTCGCCTACGGCAAACATATCGTTGCCGCCACTGGCAAATCCGGCATTGTTTTGGGTATTCCAGAGCAAATCCTCGACTATACTAGCCGGAAAATGTTTTACCGCATCAAAGCGATAACCGTCCACTCCGGTTTGTTTTTTGCTCCAAATCAACCAGTTACGGGCATTGTCGCGCATATAATTAGAACTTTGTGGCGGATTAAAACAGCCTACACAAGAACTTTGTCCAAAAGCATTGGATTCAAAAGAAATATCAGGACCAAACAAAATACTGTTTATATCATTGTTACAACAAGCATTGAATTGATTGGGATAGAAATTGGGCCAGTTTTTGAGCCAGCGTCCACTCCGATTGAGGTAGTTGGTGGCGGTTTCATCATTGGCGGGAGTGGCATAGCTCACATAGCGAAAATTTTTGAAACCTTGAGTAGTGCCGTCATTGTAATTGCTGAGGGCAAAAGCATCTTGTCCGCCATTGCCACCGGTAGCACTACCGGCATTGTCCACGTGGTTGAGAACCACATCTTGAATCACCTCAATACCATTGGCGTGCATTACGGCAATCATCCGCAAAAGCTCGTCTTTGTCGCCTAAGCGAGTACCCAATGAACCTTTTTGAAATTTATCGCCTAAGTCGTAGTGGTCAAAGACCGAGTACCCTACATTGCGGTTGTTATCTTTGGTAATGGGCGGAATCCATACGGCATCAATGCCCATGCCTTTGAGGCGAGGGGCTAGTTCAGTGAGGTAGTTTGCCCAACCAAAGGCATAATTGGGATGCCAATAGTCCCACCAAAAGGCTTGCAGAATGACCCTTTTGCGGTTTTGGCTAAGGGCGGGCGATACAAAAAAGCCGAGAGCAAGGGATAATACAATCAAAAACTTGGCTACGTTTCTCATTTTTGTAAAAACAGGAGTGGGTTAAAAACTTTGTTAATGATGAATAATGAATTGTGATTTTGTTAAGTAACTGATTATCAATAGTTTAATAAATCAGTACGCTAATACTTTGAAAATGCCGAGCGGCTATCAGTTTGATGAGAAAGGTTATATTTGATTTTATTATATTAGAAAAATACAAATTTAAACTACTTATACTTTTCAATTTTAGCGGGGGGTAGATGCGCTTATCAATCCGCTTCATATTTGTAGAATACTAATTGCACTAGAAAAAATTATATATCCAAACATTTTTTGAAAAAAATTTCTGCATTCGATACCGCAAACGATTGAAATTTCGAAGTTTTTTGCGGGTAGGAGAAATCTTTAAAAAATCTAATATTTTTCTAAAATTGAAAGATTTGAAGAACGGATTGAATCGAGTCTAAAAGCTGTAGCGAGAAATCTTAGAAAAGTACAATTTTCAGATGATTTTTCCGGTTTTTATGTAACTATTTCTTTTCAAAAGAACATTCAAATCATAGTTAAGGAATGAATAGTGAATAATGAATAATGTAGAATGAATAGCTTTTTATAGACTTTTAGGCAATCCCTTGCAAAGCCTTGATAATCAGGTATTTACAGAAATTTTATGGTTCTTCACCACTTTTCAGGAATGAGAATCTTTTTTCTGAAATTTATCAATTTCAGTGATTCTGAGCATTAATGAACCAAGCGATAGCT
>JALONJ010000148.1 GCA_025455045.1 Microscillaceae bacterium
TTATTTTTAAAATAATTGATGATTTGTCAAAAAAAGCGTATTTTTACATCATAATTAGCTCATTATCAAATAGTTACTAAAATATTCACGTTAATTAATGTAAGTTGCGTAGCACCTGAAAACGCACTCAAAACCCCTCTCCACCTTGGGCGGAAGGGGCTTCATAATCAGCGAGTTATCACCCATCCCTCAACGGGGAGGGGCAGGGGTGGGGTTCAAAATATGGTACTACGCAACTTACATTAATTAAAAAACTATTTATTCTCCATTATTCGCTATTCATTACTTAAACGATTTTTTATAACTTGATATTTTATAACTAATTAGTTGATTATCAAGTAGTTATATCTCAATAATATGTTTACTTGTCTATATCAAAATCAGGCTTATAGCTTCAATCCCAATGAGGCTTTGGATATTTCTCTGCCTTTGCAAGCCGGTGAAAATAACCCCAACTGTTATTTTGCCGAAGTGCCGCAGTTTGAGACCATTCGCGCCGCCAATTTTGTGGGTAGTGTAGCCGAAGGTGGCACAGTCAATTATCAAAAAATCAGCCTCACCCCCCACGGCAACGGTACACATACCGAGAGCTACGGGCATATTTCGGCTGACCCCGAAGCTACAATTTATCAATGCCTCCAAAAGTTTTTGTTCATTGCCGAATTGATTAGCTTATCCCCCAAAAAAATCGGCGGTGATGAGGTAATTTTGTTAGAAGACATCAAAAACCAAATCAAAACCCAGCCCGAAGCCCTGATAATCAGGACTTTGCCCAATACCGATGCCAAAAAAACGCGCCAATATTCCCAATCCAATCCGCCTTACCTAGCCGAGGGCGCAGGGCAGTATTTGGCTTCTCAATCTATTCAGCACCTTTTGATAGACCTACCTTCGGTAGATAAAGAAATTGATGGCGGCAGGCTTCACAATCATCGTGGTTTTTGGCAATTTTCCGATAATATTCGAAAAAATTGTACTATTTCTGAATTGGTTTACATCGATAATCAAATTGAAGATGGGCTGTATCTGCTTAATTTACAGATAGTTAGCCTAATGATAGATGCCTCGCCCAGCAAACCGGTGCTGTATAAATTAAAAAAGGTTTGATTTTTGAGAATGATTATTGCTCTATGTTAAAAATATTCTTTTTTTCCAATTTTGAAACTTGGTTTTGAGGAATTTAGGATAATAAAGCATATTTTTGTAAATTAAATGGAAATTGCAACAACGACCATGATTATGGCAGACAATATGATGACAAGCGAGCAAAAAAAAGCCATATTACTATTAAAATCGGTTATTTTTCATTACCACGGATTGGATAATGAAGAAAAAGAGATATTGGACAGCACCGCTCGTAAGTTGGATGCGTGGGAAGAACTCAAGTGGGCAAATGATTTTATTGCCTTGGATTATTACACTGCCTTCGAGCGCGCCCGCGAATACCTCAATGAAATTGTGGGAAGCTTGGACAAAGATACTCGCCTACAATACCTTGGTATGGTGTGGGAAGCAAACAATGCCAAAGGCTATGTAACCGAAATGGAAGCCACTGCTATGCTCAAACTTGCCAAAGATTGGCAGGTTCAAAAAGAGCTGATGATGCTCGTGCGCAAAAAATAATTTGATACAACCTCATAAATCAAAAGCCTTTGAAGCCCAAATAAAAATTTGACCTTCAAAGGCTTTTGGCTTATCTATCAACTGGGTTACTTATAAAAAAATACACCCATTAACAATAAAATGGGTGCATATAAAATTTATAAGTTTCTGATTATCAATCACTTATGATTAAATTTAATTTTTCTTACTTTCTTGGATAGCGGCTTCCAAATGCTCTATATATTTGTTTACCCCACCGTATTGATATCCGGTTTCCAAAATTACGTTTTCGTCGGCATCCATAATCAGAATTGCCGGAAACCCTTTTACTTTATATTTACGAGCTAGTTTTAAATTTTGCTCTTGTTCGGCTTGGGGCAATTGTTTGCGTTTGGGAAAGTCGAGCTTTACCAAAACCAAGTTTTCTTTGGCATATTCGGCGAACTCGGGCTTGCTAAACACATCGGCATCTAGTTTTTTGCACCAGCCACACCAATCAGAGCCGGTAAAATTGACCAATAATTTTTTATCACTTTTTTTGGCATCTTTTACAGCCAATTCAAAATTGGTTTCCCAATAGAGTTCGGTTGTAGGGCGATAGCTAAAACCAAACATTACAAAAACACTCAGTACGGCAATTGCTAAAATTTTCATATTCCAAAAACGCTTTTTTTACAATTTTAATGATTCTATCTATGAAACGCAAATCGACCGGCAGAAGGTTGCACAGGTCTGCGCCTTAACGCCATTTTAACAAGTTTTTAAGAGGGAAGTTTTGTTAAATTTATTTTTGCAACATTGTTGCATTTACAAAAATAATCCTTATATTTGGGCAAAAAAGATAGTATGACAAAGATAATTACGACTCTGTTACAGCACCGCTACGATTATTTGGGCATCATTGGTTCGGGGGTTTGCTTGGTTCATTGTTTGTTGCCAACTTTACTATTATTGGTGAATATAAACTTGATAGAAACCCCATTTTTCAATTATGTTTTTTTGGTGATTAGCTTTATTGCGGTTTTCAATGTTACTTATCATCAACGACAATGGTATCTCACGGCTTGGCTTTGGGGGGCTTTTGGGCTTACAGCTTTGGGTGTTTTGTTTGAAGATGACTTGCCGGGCTTGGAGTATCTGTTGTATATTTCTACCCTCGCGCTCATTGTTGGGCATATTCGCAATATTCGCCATAATCAACACTGCCACGCTTGCGAAAATGATGATTAAAGAAGTAGGAATTATTTAATTACCTGATTTTCAATTAATTATGCAAATAAAGGGTTGAAAATATGATTTTTCTGATAAAAACACCCATAAATTTGTACTATTTTTATATAAGGATTCAACTCTTCTATCTAAAATTAACTGAATTTACTTTTTAAGACCCAAATGCTTCTTCTTTTGTATTTTTAGTACTTTTGAAGAGTGCGCTTATCTTAGTTTTGTTACATTTTTCAAGGTAATTTATGGGAAAAGTACAAATTTCAACTCTTGATTGGCATAACTAAGGAATAGACACAAAATAAAGTAAACTTTTTAAAAACCAATGGTTCGGACAGTTTCTAGTTCTTAGTTTTTTGTTAAGTGCTTGATAATCAGCTAGTTACAAAAAATATTTGAAATAGCATAACTAGCTGATAATCAATTACTTACAAAAACTGTCCGAAGTATTGAAAAATAGCTTTATCAGAAAAACTGATTCTTTAAATGATAGAATCTATGAGTGATGATGTTTTATAAACACTTAATAATCAGGTGCTTATACAATTTTAATACATCTTCTTTTCCGAAAAATTGTAAGGCGGGCGATTTAGCCTGCGTGCGTAAGCGGCTTTGGACAGTATTTAGGTCAAACAATTCCTGTGCGGTTGTCGAGATGTAAACAAGTCATTTAACTATCTGACTATCAGATAGTTAAATGACTTACTTTTTATTTGTTTCAAAATATTTCCTTCAAATGCAATCAGGAATTATATAAATACCTGATTATCAACTAATTAAATTATTGTAAATATCGGGTTATTTTGTATTCATTTACCAAGTAATTGTCCGATAGGCTTTACGATAAAATATAAACCATTGAAAATCAATCAGTTAATACACTTTCGGAAATTTATCAAAAATTATAAAGTCCTTGGTTACACGCTTTGGGCGGTACACTGATTAGCAGTGAATTGCAAAAAATCAAATTTTCCAATCCCGTCTCAATTTTTCAAAAGCGATAATCCCACTTAAGACTGTACCCGGAATACCCTGCCCGGGATACGTGGTATCGCCGCATTGGTAGGCTCGTTTCCGGTCGAGGCGCGCCTCCAGCATTTGCCAAGGTTTGATTTTGAAATATTGCGGGTAGCCCCCCACAAAGCCATATTCGCGGGCAGTCCATTTTTGCCAAGATTTTTGGGTGGAGGAGTGTTGATAAATAATATCTTCGGCTTTGAAAAATCCTTTTTCAATCAAAATCCTGATTATTGAAGCCTCGGTAAGTTGTTTGTCGGGGTTGAGATTGGCTTCGGGGTGGGCAATGTGGGTACTTACCGATGCCACCATCGTATTGGCGAGGTCGCATCTTGAACCATCGGTAGGGTGATTGAGGCTGATAAAAATACTTTTTGAACCCACTCCCGATAGGGGTTCGGGCAAGTGTATTTGATGATGAATACAATCGAAACTTTGCGGATTATCGGTCTTGAACCCGATACCCATTTGAAAAGCACTATTCAAATGCTTGGAAGTCAGCACTTTAGGTTTCAATTGTTGGGCATATTTGTCTTCATAGAGCTTCAGGGTATTGTTGATAGGAATGCCCGAAATCAGAAAATCAGCCCGATACTCGGCTTTATCACTAATAATTTGATAAATGGGTTCTTGGTCAAAAAGCATTGGTTTTTCATAGCGGATTTTTTGGACACTTTCGCGCAAGTGGACTTCTGTACCTTGCTTTTGCAAATATTCCAAAAGCGGATTGACCAAGTTGATTAAGCCCCCCGGCATATAATAATTACCAAAATTGGTATAACACAAAGCCGTTGCCCCAAACAATACATTGACCTCTGATAGTGTGTTTTGGGCGGTAATCAGCAATTGTTCATTGACAAAATCGATAAAGTCTTGGTGATCAAGCAAATCATATTTTTGTAAAAGCCAACGCATCGAGTAAAAAGCATAACCTGCATTGCGCAATTGGGCAATATTGACTCGGCGAGCGCATTGCCACCAATCGCTCAAATTGGTGGGTGGAAACGCTGTTTGCCGTAGGGAGGTTTGCCATACAAACTCACTGATAGACAGGCAAAATTCCCAAAATTTTCGCTGATTTTTTTTCCCAAAGACCCTTTCTGCCTCGCCTATCCATTCCTCTATATTTTGGTAGCGATTGATAATTGTGCCGTTTTTTAGATATACTTTCATTGGTAAATCCAACTTAATCGGCTGAATATCAATCCCCAATTCATCAATCAGATAACGCAAAGGCATATTTTTGTCCAAGCCTACTAAGGTGGTTGCCCCACTTTCAAACACAAAACCCTTGCGCCAATACGAACTGGTACAGCCTCCGGGCAAATAATTTTGCTCCAAAACAATACCCCGCAAGCCCCGTTTGGCCAATAGACACGCCGTGGTGAGTGCGCCCATTCCGCTCCCTACTACCGCAAAATTATAAGATTGCATATTTTTTAATTGATTGATTATCAGATAGTTATATACAGAAATTAATTCTTTAAATTGTAACGCAGGCTGTATAGCCTGCCTGCGCAAATGAGTTGAGGCTTAGAATAAAGCTAGAATTCCCTCAAAATAGGTAAAGAACCCCGAAACTTGAAACACTTCCTATAAATTTTGGGGGCAAAAATCGTTAAAAAAAACGGCTTGGCTTTCAAAGTCAAAATTGTCGCTTTTTACCTCCACTTTTTAACAACTATTACTTTTTTTTGAAGATGAATGTTTTAGCGTTTTGAAAGGAATAGACTGAAGTAAGTATTTTTGAACAATACTTCGGACAGTTTCTGGTTTCTAAGCCCCCTGCCCCCGCAGGGAGTTCTTTTCGGATTTTTTTGTTAAGTGTTTGATAATCAGTCAGTTACAAGAAATATTTGCAATAGCATAACTAGCTGATAATCAATTACTTATAAAAACAACCACCCGAAGTATTGATATAAGACTTTCGTTTGAAATGGTTAAACTTACTTGTGAGTACACAAGCAAGGGCGGGTGTGCCGTGGCTTGTGTCCTCACAAGCCACCCAGCGAAAGTCTTATTATAGTCAATTCTAGCGGTATATCAACCGCTTTTATAAGCTAACTCGTAAATTATTTGGGCTTATCGTAATTTTCAGTTGATAGATATTTAATAATTTTTTCAAAAAATGCTCGCCTAGTTTTGTAAAATATTGAAGTAAAACCGCCCAAACCACGCGACTTATTGCACAAAAGAACGCATTTGTGTAGCTTTGTGAAATATTTGAGTAGGGAATGAGTTAAAAAATAGATTGGGTAAATTAATTTACATAAATTACTGATAATCAGTGTATTGCATCAGCACACTAACACACTTGCCCTGTAAAGGTCTAAATTAACTTATTACTAAATCAAGGATTTTTATATTTTCATTCACAATTACTCCAGATATTGTTGGCAAGCAACCGAACCTTAATTTATTTTATTTGTTTAAGATTTGATTGTGAGTTATGTTATTTTTTATAAATAATTGACCGTGTTCGCCTCTGGTGGATTATCAGATATTTATATGCTATTGATGGGGGGGATTATTAAACTTAAAAAAAACAAGAAATTGTATGAATTCTCAAGCACTTATTCCATTGATCCAGCAAAAGTCTTTGTCCAAATTACAAAAAGAGTTCAATACTAAAATTCGCAAAATAGCCGAAATCAAACAAAAAATTGAAGATACAAAATCTCAAGCGGTGTATATCAAAAATAAACTCGATGAAGACATTATTCCGCTTGAGCAAGAGGTGGCCAATGTCCGAGTTGAATATGTAAAAACCCTCGATTATGCTTACCAAAATTTTAAATTGAGTAAAAAAGACCAAGAGCTATTGGTTGATTTGGTCGTGGGCGAAAGTTATGAGCTTATTTCGGTATTTGGCAAAACCGAACTCATCGAACTCTATGATTATTATAATACAGATGGGATGAGCTATGCCGAAGAAGAAGCTGAAATCAAAAAAGAAGCCAAAAAACAAGCCGAAAATATGTTTTCTCAAACCTTTGGCAAAAAAGTCGACCTGAGCGACTTAGACGAAGAGGCAATTTTTCAAAAAATGCACGAAATGCGCGCCGAGTTTGAGGCAAAACAAAAACAAGCCGAGTGGGAAGCCCAAGAAAAACAAAAAAATCGCAAAAGAACCCCCAAACAACAAGAAAGAGAACACAAACGCCAAGCCGAAACTGAGCAGCTCAACAAAACCACGCGGGCAATTTATACCGAATTGGTCAAAGAACTCCACCCCGACCGTGAGCAAGATGAAGAAGCCCGTGCGTGGAAAACCGAAATTATGAAACAAATCACCCAAGCCTATGAAAGTGAGGATATGTTTGAACTCCTCAAATTGCAATTGCAGTACCGCCAGAGCCAAAACCAACTGGACGAACTGCCCGAAGAAAGATTGACTTATTATATCAAACTGCTCAAAGAACAAATCTATAGCCTACAAGCCGAGTACTCACAAATGACTTCCCCATTTTTTGGTACTGCCGACGAGCGTTTGACCCGCTTGGGCTTGGGCGGTACCAAGGGACAGGTCGATTATCAAATTCGTCGCGCCAAAAAAGAATTAAAAGACCAAATGACTTCGCTAGAATACACTCTCAACTTGCTCAAAGACCCACAAGGAGTCAAACAATATCTAAAAGATGAGCGCAAACATCTCAAAGACAGTGAAATGGATTTTCCTTTTGATTTGGTATCTATCTTTGAGGCAATAAACAGACGATAATATCCTTGCGAAGGAGTGAGACGCGAAGATAAGCAGTTTGAATTAATAATAACTGCTTGATAATCAAGTACTTATGGATTTGTTTGATTAGCAACCATTCAATATATTTATTTGAAATATTCCCTTGACTTTTATCGGAGTAGCAAACTTTGGGAAAGTTGAGGGAATTTTTGTTTAAAAAAAGTGCAGAATCCAAAATAAAATTGGGTAGGTAATGTGTTAATCCACCAGAGGCGAACAAGTTTTTGAGTAGTCCATCTTCACAATAGTTCGGATAGTTTTTGTAAGTAATTGACTGTGTCTGCCTTTGGAGGATTTTTAATTAATTACAGAAAAATTCTAAGAGGTAAAAATTTAACAAAGTTCCTTACAGGATGACGAGTGGGGAGATGAGTAGGGTTATTTTTAAATATTTCATTTTTTGTACTTTTTCAATATGCTTCAAAATATTCACGTTAAATAACTCGGAACTGAACCCCCGCCTCTGGCGGGGCAGGGGGCTTAGAAACTAGAAACTGTCCGAACTATTGAGGAATAAATACAAAACAAAGTAAAATTTTTAAAACATAACTAATTGAAAATCAGGCAATTAAATAATTTCTAATTCCCAATTATTAATTCCTAATTCCTTACTTATCTTCAATACTTATCTTCATTCCCAATTTATCTTGTACCACATTTTGCAAAAGTTGATTGGTCTTTTTGAGTTTGGTATTTTGATTCTCGAGATCTTGAATGATTTGTTGGTAGGCATTTTCTTTGAATTGAATGACTTTGTTGAGCAAAAAAATGCTCCAAAAGGCGGTAATAACCACAAACACCAAACCGCCGTCCCAACCGGTAGCAAAAGTAACCACAATTGCCGAAACCACTACTTCCAACATTCGGTACAAAAAACCTTCAAAGTCTTTGCCGTCTAAGTGAATATGAATTTTGCGCTCACCAGTATTTGCCGATTCTTCTTGGGTGGACATATAGATAAGTTAAGAAATAGAGTACAATGAATTATTTTATAAGTGCTTGATAATCAATGATTTAGATAAATTTTCAATATACAGTCAAAGCTAGTAGTGGGTTTGGCTCATTAGGTCAATAATCCACAATGGTTTTGAGGTATTTGCGTTGGTTGAGTCGGATAGTTCGTTTTTTGAGCAAATTTAAGAGTAGCCCACCCAATGTCAGCCCCGAACCTATGAGCGTTGCGCCGGCTCTTACTTTGAGGTTTTCGCGCCCTACAATCACCGGATTGAAGGTATCCATCATAAAATAAGCCAGCCCCGCCAAAGGCAAATAAGTGCGGGCTTGCGCCAAAAAATAGCTATCTTTATACAATACAACTGCCTGAATTTCAGCTAGTTGCACTTCTACCCCGTTGATAAAGATACTTTTTGTCTCGATGTTGGTGATAGTGCCTTTTTGAATCAATTTTTCGCCTTTGAGTTTAAAATGAAACTCATCGCCGATATAAAACCGCATTCGCTTGCGAAAGCCGGATTTCTCGAGTGCCAAAAAGCGGATTCTTCTATCGTTGAGGCTGGGCAAGGTAGGCTCACGCAATTGGGCAGAGTCGGTAGCCGACTCGACCGGTGTGCCTTGTGCCAGCAAGTTATTTGCCCAAACTCCCCAAAAAATCAACAAGACAAAACTTTTAAGCATAAATGGTTAGCTATTTTTGGGTAAAAATATTGAATTTATCGCTTTTTTCCCACTTCTTGTTAAAAAAATTATCCGATTATTGGGCTTATTTTTTGACCTCAGCCCAAAATTCAACTTCCCACATTTCACCATTGAGGGCTTTGAGCTTTTCGCGGCTTTTTCGATTGTGTTTCAATAATTCGGCATCAATGGTGCAACCGGCATACTCCCAACGAACTTGGTATTTTTTCCCAATTTTATTCAACAAAGCTTCATCATATTCCAAAATACCAAAGTAATACAAAAGATAAATCTCGTCATTGTCGGATAATGTTTTGGAATTACAAATATAACTATCTGATAATGAACTATTTAGCAAATTCTGATTAGGCGACAAACTCAATGCCCCAAGCAATAAAACCAAGTGTATCATAGTCTATTTTGTTTTAAATATAAAGATGCTATGGGCAAGCCAATAGTTTTAAAATATTTTAGGGATTATAACCAAAATAATCCAATTTGTTTTTCTTTTTGCGCCAATCTTCTTCTACCTTGACAAATTGCTCTAAAAATACTTTTTTGCCAAAGAATTTTTCCAGCTCTTGGCGGGCTTCTACGCCGAGTTTTTTGAGCGATTCACCCTTTTTGCCAATCAAAATTCCTTTTTGCGTATCGCGCTCCACCAAAATATCGGTACGAATGACCAAAATATCTTCCTTGTCTTTAAAATCTTGAATAATCACTTCGCAAGCATAGGGAATTTCTTGTTGATAATTTTCAAAAATCTTCTCACGGATAATTTCCGAAGCAAAAAAACGTTCCGAACGGTCGGTGAGTTCGTCTTCGGGAAAATAAGGCGGATGCAAAGGCATTTTTTCTAAAATTTTTTGAAACAAAACATCTAGATTTTTATTTTTGAGGGCAGAGATGGCGATGATATTTTCGGGTGCAAATCGGGTTTGCCATTCGGTAAGTTTGGCTGCTAGTTCATTGCTTTTGTCAAGGTCTATTTTATTGATAATCAAGAAGATAGGGGTATCAACCTCTTTGATTTTTTCCCAAACTTCGTTTTCGTCAAATTTTTCTTGCCAATCCGTAACCCACAAAATCAAATCGGCATCTTCTAGCGAGCTATGCACAAACCGCATCATTGATTTGTGCAATTCATATTTGGGGTTAATCACCCCCGGAGTATCCGAATACACAATTTGAAAATCTGGACTGCTCAAAATCCCCATAATGCGGTGGCGCGTGGTTTGGGCTTTGGCAGTGATGATTGAAAGTTTTTCGCCCACCAAGCGATTCATCAAGGTAGATTTGCCCACATTGGGCTTGCCAATAATGCTTACAAAACCGGCGCGGTGCGGCGTGTTTTCGTTGACGAGTTGATTTTCCATAGAGCTTCCGATTTTGTTTTTTTATAAATCTCTGATAATCAATTGGTTAACAGATATTAACTACATTTAATATTTATTTTTTCAAAATATTTGCAAATATATTTGTTTTTTATAAAAATACTAGCTTACTTTGCACTCCAATTTATATCGCGGGATGGAGCAGTTGGTAGCTCGTTGGGCTCATAACCCAAAGGTCACAGGTTCGAGTCCTGTTCCCGCTACTCACACAAAACGCTTGTAAGTCATTGATTTACGAGCGTTTTTTATTTGTAGTTTTGTTTTGGACTGGTTAGTAGGAGTAAGCAATGCTATTTTGCCATAAGGCATAATCAATTGGTAGTAGAGCAATTGGCTACCCTATCAATTAGATATTCAAAAAGATACCTTTGTAATCTTAGATAATACCAGTTTATGCTCATAGAGGTTGAGGCAAAAACTCCCGATTGGGTAGCAATGAGGATTATTTATCTTTTTTCTCTCAATTTATTGGCTACATCTCAATACCGCGTAAACGATGTGGCGAGTGTTAAAAATCCAATGGCTCAGACTATAAGACTATCTCAGTAAACGATGATTTGAACTAGGCAGTCAATCGGTGGATAAACGATATAGGTACTCAATTAAACATCAAATTTAGCCCCTTTGATGCAAACTAAATATATGCAGTTAAATCTATGAACAGACTCATTGGCTTACTTGCCTTGTTATGGCTCAACTTCAGCCCGTTGTGGGCGCAAAAAGACCGCGACAGCCTGCGTGTGCCTTTATTTACCGAAGAACAATTGGCAAACCAACCCATTTACACCAATCTGCCGCAAGCCTACCGTGTTTACCACAAAGTATATCGCCTAAGCCTCAAAGGTACAGGTGGCTACTATGGCAAAATCACCGGACTTCCGTACGACATCGACTCCTTGCTCAATCTCCAATCTCTGTCGGTCATCAACGAATCATTGGATAATTTGCCGTGGGCGATTGGCAAATTGCCCAGCCTGCAACAACTCTATCTGAGTGGCAACAAGTTTACCGCTATCCCCGACACCGTTTTTTGCCTCAAAAACCTCAAACGCCTCGACTTGCGCGCCAATCAACTCACCCACATCTCCGAGCGCATCGGCGAACTTACCGAACTCGAGTTTTTGTATTTCAACGACAATCCCCAACTCAATTTCATTCCCACTGAAGCCCTCGGCAAACTCAAAAAACTCAAATATCTCAACCTCAAACATACCAAAATTCCCCGCGAGCAAGCCCAAAAAGTCCAAAAACTTCTACCACATACCAAAGTAGAGTTTTTTTGATTTTGTTGGGTGTACGCTAAAAAAGCCCCAAGAATGAAAATAATATTTTGAATATTTTTTATAAGCAATTGATAATCAATGGGTTACATTGTTTAATACTGCCTTACATTTTGTGATTTGCCACCAAGATTTTAAGGTGCAAATTCTCTAAGCATCTGATTGTCAATAAATTGCGTCTTAGCGTCTTTGCGTAAACATCATAAATGTATAGCAGTAGTAAGTTATTTTAAATATTTGGTTCTTTACCCATTTTGAGGAAATTCTGGCTTTATTCTAAGCCTCAACTCATTTACGTGGGCAGGCTAGACAGCCTGCATTACAATTTTCCTGAAAAATTTTATAAAATAGCTCAAAACTGAAATCCCGCCTCTGACGGAGTAGGCGACTTAGAAACTATCCAAACTATTGTAAAAGATATTATTCTTTTGATGATATGATAGCTATACTATTAAGATGGTAATACTATCAACAAATAAAAAATTAAATTTTAGACAGAAAGCCTAATAAACGTTTGCATTAGCCAGATTTTTGGAATAATGTTCGGTTATTTTTTCATATATTAAAATCGTTAAATTTTTTATTAAAATTATACAACTTTTGCCCAAAATTTGCGTATCTTTGCATAGAACCTAATGATGAAATGTATGAACTACGAAATTCAAATTTTCGCTAAAGATAAAACCAAAATTATTCGTTTTCCCGAAAACGAGTTTGAAAGCCTCAACACGATGATGGCTTGGGAAGACCTATATTATGCTATGGGCTTGGTAATAGAGAAGAAAGCCGACAAATTCCGAGAAAACAACACCGTGATCGGACGCTTGCAAGTCAAAGACTTACCCTTTGATGAAGTGGTAGATGTAATGTGCGAAGACCTAAGCCCCAAACTTACCAAACTCCTCACCGCTGACAAAGAAGTGCTGGTAGTAGATAGTCTATAATTTGATTTTTTGTTAATTTTTAGAGATGTGGAGATTAGTCTGACTTTGTTGGGCTAATCTTTTTATTTGAATCTCTAGATATTTTTAGGGAAATGAGCATAAGAATAGTTCATTGGGTTTCTGGTTTCGAGTTAAGAACTAAGCACTTGAAAATTAAGCACCCATAGAAAAATTTAAAATTTGTAAACACCTGATAATCAAATAGTTACAAACATAGGCAAGACGCAGTCAGCAATTCCTACTGTAAAATAATTGAACAAAACTTTTATATTTTAACTTTTATATTTATAAAAATAACAAAATATATAAGTAATTGATAATCAGCATT
>JALONJ010000149.1 GCA_025455045.1 Microscillaceae bacterium
ACGCCCAATTGCTAAAGTCTTTAAGATTAAATTTTCTTTGTAAAATATTGATAATCAAGTATTTATATTGTGTTTTAGAGTTTTACAGAGTTTCCAAAAACAATATTTTTTGGTAACTTATTGACGGGTCTCGCCTCTGGTGGATTGTCAAGTAACTAAAAACTATTCGTTCTTCATTATTCACTATTCATTCCTAACCCATTTTACCATTATCTGATTGCTCACCAAATAACTGGGGTTGCCTTATTCACCAATCTCAAGATTCAACAATCTTAATTCGTTTTGGTGGCTAGGTAAAACAAATCCAAGCTTTCGTCAGGTTGGTCGCTGAGAAAATAATCTTCAAATTCTATATTCGACACCAAAGTATTGTTTTGCTTTTGCAAATTTTTGCGGTTCATCCGGTTCAAAATATCATAAGGAATACGCAAAATTTGTCGAGGCAAAAGATATTGCAAATTAAAAATATCCCAACGGGTAATTTTTCTTACCGCCCGTTTGTTTTGTTCATAGTATTCCATCACTTTTTGATTACCGGCTACCCCTTTGGTCTCGACTTGGGTAAAATATCGGCGAAACAGCTTTTCCAATTGCTCGGCAGTATATTCGCGGACGTGCCAAGGGTTGCGGGTAAGCGAAAGTTTGATATTGGGAGTGCTAATCATTACTTGTCCGCCGGGTTTCAATACGCGATGGATTTCTCGCAGATACGCTTCATCGTTTTGAATATGCTCAATCACTTGAAACGACACCACAAAATCGTAGGTATTGCTGGGCAAATCTTTGAATGGCGGTATGTTTTGGGTGATAAAATGCTGTTGAGGGTATTTATTTTGTAATAATTGAATGAGTTGCTCGTTTTTGTCAATTGCCGTAAAATCGCTGGCTTTTTCAATCAAAATATCCAAACCGCGACCCACTCCACAACCTACTTCCAATACCTTGCCGCTGAGGTGTTTACCGGCTTCAACATAAGCAAAAAACAAACGCTGATGCACCGGATTGTCCGATACAATTTCGTTGGAAGTGATTTCAGTTGTATTAAACATATAAAATTTTGTAAATAATTAAAGCAAGATAAATTGTACAAATGGTTCTTCACCACTTTTCAGGAATTGCCTTCGGTAATTCCATTGAACTTGTCATTCTGAACGAAGTGAAGAATCTAAAGCGTTGATTATCAAGAGTTTCAGATTCTTCGCTTCGCTCAGAATGACAAAAAAGGTTCTCATTCCTGAAAAGTGGTGAAGAACCGTACAAATTAAAGAAAATCAATTGGTATTTGAGTATAAGGTATTGATAATCAGTGTTTTACAAAAAATCAATAAGTTATTTTTTGATATAATTTTCTCTAAAATCGAGGCAAATTTCGGGGTTTTTCCCCTCAATTCCAAAGAAATTTTCAAGGGGTGGCGATTTACACGCTTTGAGTTACATTGGTTCAATAAGGAATTAGGAATGATTCTTTGCCTATGTTCAGGAAATTCTAGCTTTATGCTAAGCCTAAACTTATCCACGCGTACAGGCTAGACAGCCCGCGCTACAATTTTCCTAAAAAGTAGCAAAGATTCATATTGGCTCTTTACCACTTTTTAGGAATCTAAAGAAAAAATTGTCATTCTGAGCGCAGCGAAGAATCTAAAGCGTTGATTATCAAAGGTTTCAGATTCTTCGCTTCGCTCAGAATCACTGAAATTGATAAATTTCAGAAAAAAGATTTTCATTCCTGAAAAGTGGTGAAGAACCTTTTTAAATTTATAACTTATTGATAATCAGATATTTATGAATTTTAGCCAAAAATAATCAAATTATTTTTCGCTTGCTTGTCATTTTACGCCTTGCCAAGTCATTTTATATTTTGAATGGTTCAACTAAAAACAATTATTCTAATGAAAAATTACAAGGCTATTTTCTATGTAGGCAAAGCGATACTTTGGTTATTATTTTTGGGATTGGCATTTCAATTCCAAAGTTGCAAAAAAGACGATGAAGAAGTAGATCCTGATGGTTTGATTCAAGCTATCAATGACATTGTGCCGGATACTACCCTCAATCAAATGATAGCATTGGGTATGCCTATCAATCGCGGAACTACTCCGCCGAGTTTGGATAAGATTTATAAGGCTTCGCCTTTTGTTCTAGTAAAATCAAATATTCCAAATGATAGACCTGTAGGGTCTCTTTTCGCAGATTATAAGTTTAAATTTTATGATTATGATGCCAGTAAATTTTCAGTAAAAATAGATGCAAGGGAAGGTAATATTAGCACTAGTACTGGAATTGGCAGTTTTGTATCGGGGGAGGGAAACAAATTTACCATATTTGCCAAGATTTTTAGTAGTAGTACAAATGGCAATAAATCCGATTTATTGGTAGTGATGTCTGGTGAAAAAACAACAACTGGTATCAAAGATTTTTATTACAGCCTATATATGTTGAATGATTATGGAGATCCCAATAATGATTTAATTGAAAAAGGGCAAATGCGAGTCATCAAAGATTCTGATGGTAATTCACCCGAAGTGTCAAGCCTAGATGCTTTGGTAGGTGATTTGGATAAAAAAGTCGGCTCAATGCTGGAGATGACGAGTAGTAAAAAATAATCATAACTATTTGATTATCAATTACTTATAAAAAAGTCTTTGATTTTTGCAATCAAAGACTTTTTTTTATTTCTCAAAATTCAATTCATTTACTTCACATAAAACCTTACGCCGGTATAGACCATCGCGCCCATAATGGGTGCGTACACCATCGCCGCATCAAAGCCCTGATTATAAGGCATTTGCGGGTTCATAATGGGATTTTCCTGCCGATAATTACCCAAGTTTTCGCCCCCTAGATATACTTCCCATTTTTTGAAATTGCGGGTTATTTGGGCATTAATCAGTAAATAACTAGGGCTGTATTCGGGCAAATTGTGTTCTACTTGGTGATTATTCGGCAGGCGTTGTTTGCCAAACCACTCCAAAGTCAAATCAAAATCCCACTTGTGTTTAAGCGTAGATACGCCAAAATTGGCAAACAAGCGGTCTTGCGGTACAAAGGGCAGTTCGCGCAATTGATTATCAATGGTGGTCATTACTTGGTAGCGTTTGTAGGCAAGTTTTACGTCAAAATTTTTCAATACTTCGTATTCAATTTGCGCCTGAAAACTATTGGCAAACGACTTGCCTTTTAGGTTATAAAAATGAATTTCATTGGCACTTTTATCCAAATCCCATATCACTTGATTTTGAAAATCGGTTCGGTAAAAATCTAGCGTAATCATCCCCTTGCGATAATCCAAGGTAAAATTTTGAGTCAAACTCCCGCCATAATTCCAAGCCATTTCGGGTTGTAAACGACTGTTAATCAGTACTTTACGCGCACTTGCCAAATAACTGGCACTCTCTACCAAAGGATTGGCAACCCGAAAGCCTCGCCCCGCCGACAGGCGCAAAGCCGTATTTTTGAATACATCATATTTGAAATGCAAGCGAGGCGAAACAAAATTGCCATATAAATTATGAAAATCAGCCCGCAAACCGGCTACAGTGGCGATTTTTTTGCCGATTTTGGCACTATACTCGGCAAACATTCCCGGCACCGACTCTTGGCGAGTGCGGTGAATCATATAGTCTTCCGGTACGCGCGCCTCAAAATGCTCAGTATAACTATCGGATACATAGCTGAGTCCGGCTTTGAACAAATGATTGTGGGCAAACTCGGTTTGGAAAATTCCATTCAAATAAAAATAATTTTGGGTAGCGTGATAGTCATTCAAACCAAAAAACGAATGTTGCTCGTGGCGGCTTGCCGAAGCAATGATACCAATGCTTTGCATAGGGTTTTTGGGAAACATAAAGCCAAATTTGCCCCAGCCTTCCAGCCGTTTGGTTTGGCTACGCACCCCAAACGGGCTGCTTAGGTTGCGGTCTTGGCGCAGGTTAAAGCTATTTTGTCCGCCGATTTTATCGTCATACAAAGCCTTGATTCCCAATTGCATTTCAAAATTTTCGCTTGAGTATTGCCAGCGATTCAATAAATTGGCTTGGGTAAATTTGGGTACGTCCATATAACCGTCATCGTTTTGGTCAATGGCGCGGGGCAAATTGCTAAAGTGTGCCAAAATCGCCGTACTCCATTTTTCTGACACTTTTTGGGCGGTATTGACATTAAACTCCCAACGCCCGCCCATATTGGTATAGGCATTGAAAAGCAATTTTTCGGAGTTTTGAGGCTTGGCGAGTTCTACATTGATTTGTCCGGCAATCGATTCATAGCCATTGACTACCGACCCCGCGCCTTTGTTAATATCAATGGATTTGACCCAAGTGCCGGGGATAAAATACAAACCCGAGCGCGAAGCCAAACCCCGAATGGAGGGGACATTTTCGGTCATAATTTGCGAATAAGTGCCATCTAAACCCAACAAGCGAATTTGCTTAGTACCCGTTACGGCATCACTAGTCGATACATCTACCGAGGCATTGGTTTCAAAGCTTTCGGAAAGATTGCAACAAGCGGCTTTTTTGAGTTCTTTGACCGTCAATAATTCGGATTGAATCGGCTCTACATTGACCGAAGTGCTTTTGACCTCTACAGTTTCCAAACTTTGATTGGCAGTCAAATTAATTTCAATAAAGGTTTGATTTTCAAGGGCAATTGTATCAGGCGCATAGCCTACATAGCTGATTATCAGCTTATTATGATTTGAGTCGGGGCGCATCAAACTAAATTTTCCTTCGGCATTGGTGATAGTCCCGTGCGAAGTGCCGAGCCAATACACATTTGCCCCAATCAAGGGCGATTTATCGTTTTTGTCTTGAACTACGCCTTTTAAAGTTTGTGCCGATATATTGAGATAAAATGCTGATAATAAGATAATTAACAATACATTTTTCATTTTTTGTTTTGCTAAAATTTGCTATTTGAAGAAGGATATTTTTGGAAATTAAAAATATCCCTTCTTCGCACTTAGATAGATAATGCCTCGTATCCGGCATTTTTGATGGTTTCGCGGATTTGCGCGGGCGACAATTTTTCGGTTTTTACCGTCAAAATTTTGTCGGCACTCGTGGTATCCACTTCCCAATTGCTTATCCCTTCCATTTGATTGAGAAAAGGGCTTACTTTGGCAATACAGCCACCACATTTGATATTGGTTTTGAACTTCAAAACTTGCATTTTTTTATCGTTTTTTGATGAATAATACAAAACTAGCTTATGTAGCGCGGATTTGTATTACACAATTCTGAACAAGTATTGCAAGATTTTCAGTTTTGTAATGTGAATAAAATCAGTGATGGTTTTACAAGTTTGGACGAATGAAACGAATTTGTAATTGATTGACTATCAATTACTTAATCATTTTTCAAGGAAACTGAAAACGGATTTTTTTCAAATAAATCAAGGTTATTTGAGCGAGGAGGATAAATCAAATCAAAAGGATGCCACTGCGCAAAAGAATTTCGCGCCCTGAGCGTGGCGGCGAAGTATCGGTATAAAAATCAAAAGCTAATTGATTGAAAATCAGTAAATTACTAGGTTGATAAAAAAACGAATTATCCATCAAAACCCATAAAGGCGAAAAGTCTATCGCCCCCCCCAAAGATAGAGGCGTTGAGTAATCAACTTGCCAAAAATCGGACTCAAATTGACAACAAGGGTTGATAGGCTTGCGATTTGATGGTTTGTGGCAATGCTTTCGGGCTGATTTTTGGGCGCAGCAGTTGTCTTCACCTGGCACAAAATACGAGACAGTCGTACCCATTTCGGGCATTTGGCAAATGCGTTTGTGAAGAGCCAATCCTACCGATGAGAGCAGGATATGCACTGCCAAAATCCAACTAACGATATGTTTTTGTTGCCTAATCATTTGTTTATGGAACTACAAAATTAACAAAAAGTTGCTTCAATGGTTTTAAGTGAATGAATTTAACGGTTTTTTAACTTGTCTTGGCAGAAATATCGGTGTTTTGGATTTAGGTAATTCAGATATTGGTGATTGAATACAGCTCAAGCTAGGTTTTTAATTTATTGGCAAAAGGCAAAGAATCATTGTAAAAAAGCCTTTTTAGCTTTCTTGTATTTTTGTAAGGAATAATCTAACTTAAATTAGGTTTAATCTCAAAAAAAATCAATTTTTGTATGTAGAAATAAATTAAAAATCATAATTTACAACAAAATACCACTCATTAAAATACGTTAAATCATTGATAATCAAAATATTATAATATACAGTGGAAAAGAAAAGTTATATATCATTGAAAATTGAAGGGCGGGCTGGTGGACAAAAGCTGACTCCCGAAATATATGATATTGCTGATTTAAGAGATTTATTAAGCGATATAGAAGCTTTACTTTTCCCTACTATCTCGGATAAAAAAAATCGTCCGATTATCAGTTACACAATTGAAGAAGGCTCTATTGTCCATAAATTCTTATTGCCCTATTCAGTAGTCATTTCTTTTTTACCGATTTTAAAAGAACTTAATGAGTTTAAAACTTCAGCCGCCATTGAAACCAAAAGAATTGCTATTGTTGAAAAAATGCAAAAAAAGGCAGTTGAATTGGGGTGGACTTTTAATTTAACTACTTCTGAATCTCGAGATGCAAAAGAATCTTTGCTTATTAATTCACTTAGTCAATTCGAAAAACCTAAAGTCAATTTTATCCGCACAGAGTTAATCATTTATGGTTATATATTTGAAGCCGGTGGGCTACACAACTCAAATATACATCTTTACAGTCAAGAATTTGGTAGATTAATTATTGCGACTGATAAAGAAATACTTACCAATACCGAAAACCGCCTCTATAAAACCTATGGTATGAAAGTAGAAGCTACCCAAAATATTGAATCCGGTGAGTTGTCAAATTTAAAACTCATTGAGTTTGTGGACTACAATCCCATTTTTGATGAACAAGAATTTGAACAACTGTTAAATGTAACCACGCCAATACTCAGTCAAATAAAAGATAAAGATGCTTGGCTTGCCGAAGTAAGAGGTAATGAAGTAAGCGATAACCAATGAAAACAGTTTTATTAGATAACTCTTTTTTGATTCGTTTATTAGACAAAACTGAATCACTTCACGAAAATGCCCGAAAGTATTATGAATATTTTTTGAAGAATAAGATTGAAATGTACCTCTCGGCTATTGCTGTTTCGGAGTATGCAGTGGCTAACGACCCCACCAATCTACCACTCAACAAAATGAAATTTTTAAGCTTTGATTTTCGAGATGCCAAAGTTTCTGGGGAGTTTTCGCAATTTTTGTTGGCGCAAAGAAAACAAGGAGTTGACTATGACGCGAGCCGTCAAGTAGTAGTAAATGATTGTAAATTGTTGGCTCAACTCAAAAACTATCAACTTGATGCTTTTATTACCAAAGATAAAGCCGCCCAAAATAAGTATATTTTACCTCTCAGTAGCCAATTTAATTTCAAAGTTGAGTTTGTGGATTTGAATATTCCTTGTGAAAATTACTTTGGTATGCAAGGTGAGCTTTTTAATACTATTTGAACTATTCCAAATAATACGAAATTTATCTTTACTTATGCTTGATAAGCAACATAATACAGATACAAAAATATAAATTGTAAAACTGCTCAAACCCATTTTTAAATTTTAAAATAAACTTAAAAATTCAATTTTTTTGTAATCTTGCAAAACAATTGGTGAAATTTAAAATCCAAAAATATATACATCCCAAAATTTCAAAATTCGATATGAGTGTTTTAGTCAATAAAAATTCGCGCGTCATTGTGCAAGGCTTCACCGGCTCCGAAGGTTCTTTTCACGCCGGACAAATGATTGAATACGGAACCAATGTGGTAGGCGGCGTTACCCCCGGCAAAGGTGGGCAAATGCACCTCGACCGCCCGGTTTTTAATTCAGTAGCCGAAGCCGTCAAAATTGCCGGAGCCGATACTTCTATTATATTTGTACCGCCGGCTTTTGCCGCCGATGCCATTATGGAAGCCGCCGATGCCGGTATCAAAGTCATTATTTGTATTACCGAGGGTATTCCTACCAAAGATATGATTAATGTGAAAGAATACCTCAAAGACAAATCTGCTACGCTCATTGGACCTAACTGCCCCGGCGTAATGACCCCCGGCGAGTGCAAAGTAGGGATTATGCCCGGATTTATTTTTAGCCAAGGCTCAATAGGTTTGGTATCCAAATCGGGCACTTTGACTTATGAAGCCGTGGACCAACTCACCAAAGTAGGCTTAGGACAAACTACTGCCATTGGCATTGGTGGCGACCCCATCATTGGCACAACTACCAAACAAGCCGTAGAAATGCTGATGAATGACCCTGATACTGAAGCAATTGTAATGATTGGCGAAATCGGCGGCGGTATGGAAGCCGAAGCCGCCCGTTGGATTAAAGAAACCGGCAACAAAAAACCGGTAGTCGGATTTATCGCCGGACAAACTGCCCCCAAAGGACGCAGAATGGGACACGCCGGAGCCATTGTCGGAGGCAAAGATGATACCGCCGAAGCCAAAATGGCAATTATGCGCGAGTGTGGCATTCACGTAGTAGATTCACCCGCCGAAATTGGGGTTACAATGCTCAAAGCCCTAGGCAAATCATAAGTGATTGATTATCAACAACTTATATTACTATCCTGCTTTTACCGAGCAGGATATTTTTTTGTTATGGGGTTGAAATGTTTTTGCTTGATAGTATAGACTTTCATAAAACCTTTTGCAAATTTGCCTAAAAAAATACAAATATGAAACTAGATAGCCCGGAGTTATTAAAGGAATTTCTAGCCGAGCAAAATCAGGATAGTGTTGATTTTAAGACTTTGGGGTTGGGCTTTGCTATAAAAACAAAAAGCCTAAGTTGGAATAACTTAGGCTTTTGTGTATAAAAGGAATCGAAATTATTTTTTCTCTTCTTTTTTCTCTTCTTTTTTCTCTTCTACTTTTTTAGTAGTGTCAGCAGCAGTAGTGTCAGCTTTAGGAGCTTCTTCTTTTACTTCTTCTTTCACTTCTTCTTTTTTAGTAGTGTCTTCGCCTTCAGCTTTTTTCTCTTCAGCACCACCACAAGCGGCGAAAGTCATAACGCCAGCAACTGCAAATAATAAAAATAATTTTTTCATTGTTTTTAGATAATAAATTGTTAAGAAATGTTTATTTCAAAAAGTTGCACAAAGTTAGGCAGACTTTAGAAATCTGCAAGGGCTTTGTAAGGAAATTTTTGATTTTTCACAATATTTTTTTACTTGAGGCTCGAATTTAAGCCTTTTTCAAAATAAATTCTTGAAAAAATCCAATTCAACCGTTTGCATCAATTGCCCATACCCTTGCAAAGCAAAATCATTGATACGTAATAATTCCTCATAATTTGGTGAATATATATGGGTGGGTATTTTGCGCAGGCGCGGGTCGCGTTTTTCGAAGGGTGGTTCTATTTTTGAGTCAAACATCAGATTCCATAAATCTATCGAGGAGCTATACAAAATACGGCTTACTTGGTCGGCAACTTCCCAATCTTGCAATTTTTCGTTAATTTCTTCAAAAAAATCAAGAGTCTGGGCAAGTCGTACCCGTGAGCCGAGCTTGGACTTGCCTTTGGACTTCAGGTGCTTGATTTGTGCCTTGCCTTGTTGCGCTCTGACCATATAGCGGCGAATTACTTTGTGGTTTTCCATTTCTCCGGCTTCAAAATAGGCAATTGCCCCCTGACCGGCTTGAAGCAAAATCAGTAGATAGTTGGGCAACTCAGCCGTAAAAGTTGTCAAATACTCAGCCAAAGACGGTTCGGCAAGTAAGGGTGGGAAAGGCAGAGGTAATTTAAACTCCAGAACTGAAGTATTTTGAAGTTCCAAACTGATGGAATTTTTATCCTCATTCACAACTATTTGATAATCAGATAGTTGTGATAAATATCTCAAAAACTGATATGATTGTTCATAATCTAGTGTAAATTTGGGCGATTGGGGTAGAAGCGTATGCATACTTTTTGAAATATAATTCTAATCACAAATTTTGAAGAAAAATGCCGTAGTTTTTATATTTTCAATGAATTATTTTGAAATTTCTTAAGCAAAAAAGATTCGTGCAACTATTAAAAACGAACCAATTATTCCGTATATTATTGATTATCAATAATTCTAACATTTATATCACCGATTAATGATTTTTTCAAAAAGATTTTGGGTTAGATTGCGACAGTATTCAATCGGAGGCTCCCCTCAGAGGTTCTCGGTGGATCAACGTCTATTCAACATTATGGCTTTCGTAAATTTGCTAGGGGGCTGCTTGGGTATGACACATGCCTACATAACCGGGCTGCCGTCAATCGTGATTTGGCTCAATGGTTTTTTGATGCTTTTTGGGGGTTTATTCTTTTATTGGTCGCGCGTGCAGGGCAAGGGTTTTGCGCTTTATATTTTGTATATGTTGCTGCTGGACTCGTTGGCATTGGGAGTGATGTGGTTTTATAATGCCGGAATTAGTGGTACTATTATTTATATTTACTTTGGATGTATGGCTATAGGCTTGGTATTGAGCCGAAAGGCTGTTTTGATAACCAGTACTATTCTGTTGATTGTATTGATAGTACTGGGCTTAGAATATTATCATCCCGAATGGGTAGTACCCTACCCAAACCGCGAAGCCCAATTTTCGGATTTTTTCTTCGCTATTTTACTCACGGCTTTTATGATAAGTTTTGCGGTAGCTAATTTGCGCAAAAACTATGATGTAGAACGCCGAACGGTCGAGGAACAAAATCAAGAATTATGGCAATTGAATGAAGAAATATCGCGCCAAAACGAATCTATTTACCAACAAAATATAGAATTGGAAAAACTCAATCAGTTGAAAAACCGCCTTTTTTCGGTAGTAGCCCACGACTTTCGCAATCCTTTGAACTCATTTCGCTATGTACTGGAGATGATTGAAGAAGATGGATTGGACGAAGAAGAAAAAAAAATGGTCAATCGACAATTGGCACACGAAATACAATACACGGCAGCTTTTATTGATAATTTGCTCAATTGGACCAAAAATCAAATGCAAGGCATACAAACTACCCCTACTGCCCTTGATTTGCAACATATTTTGGCAGAAAACCTCCAATTGATGCGCGCGCAAATTCAGCAAAAAAAATTGAAAGTCATCAATCAAGTATCCAGCCATTGTCGAGCTTGGGGCGATAGCGAAATGATTAAATTGGTAGCGCGCAATTTGCTCTCCAATGCCATCAAATTTAGCTATGAAGGCGGCGAAATTCTCCTTAGTTCGCATAGCCAAACCCACGAAATTGTGTTCAAAATTCAAGACCTCGGCAAAGGCATCAGCCCCGAAGGACAAAAAAAACTGTTTGGCAAGGATTATTTCTTTACCAAAGGCACTGCCAATGAAAAAGGCAGTGGTTTGGGCTTGATTTTGTGTAAAGATTTTTTGGAAAAAAACCAAGGCAAAATTTGGTTTGAGAGTAGCGAAAATCAAGGCAGTACCTTTTATTTTAGCCTGCCCAAAGTAGAAGTTTAGCCCAATCATTTGACTTACAAACTTGCCAAATGTACGTTTTTGACGAAAATAACGTTGATTGATTAGCCTGATTTTCAGTTATTTACAGCTTAATTATCACGAGCTGTCTTGGCTAGATAGCCCTAAAAACCAATCTGGAAGTTGATATTTAAAATTCATTCAATTTTTAAATTTACAATTTTATGAAATTAAAAGAGTGCATTTCAAATTTACGCATTTCTTTTGCCTCACCCTGCCCTCTCCGAAGGAGAGGGTGATAGGTAGTAAATTTGAAATGCACCCAATTAAAACCATTGAATTGAGTTGAATTGGAACACAAAACTCGGTAAGTTTGAGATGGGTAAAAGATATAATTTTCAAAGCTGAGATGATTTTATAAAACTCCTCGGTCTTCAACCGATTTTGTTTATATGTTCGTATGCTAAGTATAACTTGCTGATAATCAGTCAATTAAATCTTATAAGGTTTTCAAAACAGCAATTCCCACTATAAAATAATTAAATAAATGTTAAAATTTTAATTGTGTTTGCTAAAAAAAGGCTTCTTTTTATAAGTCATTGATAATCAAGGTATTAAATGTATTTTCATTAAATTGCCCTTAGCGAAATACCTAGAATTTTACCCGCCAGACCGTAAAAATTCATTATGAAGCGAGCAAAGCGAGCGACTCAATGAA
>JALONJ010000605.1 GCA_025455045.1 Microscillaceae bacterium
TGAGCCTTTAAATAAATCATAATTTATTGATTATCAAATAATTACAGAAAAAATCTAAGAGGTAAAAATTTAACAAAGTTCCACGCAGGATGACGACTTTGGGGATTTTGGATTGTTTTTTTTAAAATTTAATTTTTTGTACTTTTTTAATATATTTCAAAATATTCACGTTAAATTAAGGGTTTTGGGCTAATTTTTGTTTTTTTTATAAATATCTGATTATCAATTGTTTATGAAAAATTATTGATTCTTCACACTTTTTCAAGAAAATTGTAACGCGGGCTATCTAGCCTGCGCGCGTAAGTGGCTTTAGACAGCAACTAAGGCAAACAATTATTTGAAGCTATTGAGAATATATGTTTATAAATATCTGATTATCAGTTATTTATGAAAAATTATTAACCCATCCTTAGCAATAATGAATTAGGAGTTTATTTTAATTGCTTGATTTTCAATTAGTTATATTTCTTAAATGTCCCTTTGTGTCGTATTCATTCTAAAACAAAAAAAGCGAGTTAAACACTCGCTTTTTGATTCTGATTTTTTCAAAAACTGCTTGATTCTCTATCAATCAATTTGAATTATCGCCTGATAAAACAAATTTGAGATACCCAGTATTTTGAAAAATTTAAAACCTAATGAACAATTATTTTTTTAGAAATTTTCCGTCCTTCTACATTCAAATTCAAAATATATAGACCTTTGGGCAGTTGGGCAGTGTCAATTTTTTGATTAAAATTATCGGCATCATTGGCAAAAGTTTGTTTCAGCACTTCGTATCCCAATGAATTGGTGAGAGAGATTTCGACATTTTTTACCGATGGTTTGAAGCCAGTACGAACACTTACAAACGCAGCACTAGGATTAGGGAATATATCAATGGTTTGGTTTTCGGCGAGTAATTCTTCTATGCCGGTGAGCGTACCCTGAATTTGCAGGTTATCGATTGCCCAGCCCCAACCGTGCGCGGCAGGGTCGGCAAACAATCGGAAGCGAATAATGACTTCATCGTTGGTGGCAAAAGTCCTTTTGAGGTCAATATATCGCGTGCGGTACAAGCTGCTGATGCCGGTGGCTGTGGAGTTGTTGCCCGAAATACTGCTATTCCAGCGACTGAGCCACACCGTTAGTGCGCGACTGTCGTAGCCGTTGAGCAGGGGTCGCCACGTCTGCCCATTATCTTTGGATCCTTCCGCAATTACATAATCATAAAATTCTTCCTCACCAAACACACTGCCCGGCTCGCCCGGTTCCACCAACACTACTTCATCGAAACCCATCCAAGCATCTTGCGCTCGTACCCTAATCGGGTATTTGAGATAGTATATGTAATTGCTTCGGTTATCAATGCCGCTACCATCAGGGTAGGGGTGCGAGGTATGAATAGCCCCATCACTAAAACCGGTTACTTGCAAAATAGAAAATTCATTGCCAAAAAAGTCGGCACTTGCTGCATTGATATTATTAAAATTATTGCCATAGTCGTTGCGTACTTGTCCAAAACCCAATACATTGACAACATAAGACCCAGCAGCAGGGTTGGTGGCGGTGTTTTGGGCATTGGATTTATCTTTGGCAACTATGCGATACCGAATCACATCACCATCTTTGATAGTACCGGCGGCAAATTTGATGACCGCGCGATAATCGCCAAAGCCCAAATCTTTTAAAGAAATAGCCGTTTGACTAATGTTGTTGATAGAATACTCAAGTGTAGCCTCTTTGATGCCAAATATATCGGTAATATTGGCAGTAATCTCTAAAGTATCTTGTAAAATCGGCAATGTAGTCGTAGGCTGAGTATGCGTGATTCTGGGTGGGGTATTATCAACCCCAACAAAGAAATAATTGTAAAAACCTCTTTGGGTGGCTTGCGAAGGCGAAAAATACTCGCGCTTGGTATTGTCTTTGGCTGATACATAGTAGGCATAGGTATTGCCGGAGGCAATGTTGGGGATAGTGGCAGTGTACTCATTCAGATTGCTGGTGGGAAGCATTTTGAGCGATACCGGCGTAGTTTTGAAACTATCCAAAGAATATCTCAAAAAAACTGAATTGGCATCTAATACCGAATCACTTTTTATCATTGCTTTGATAGTTACTGAACTCGGCACAGTCTCGGTACTGCGAATGGTATCAGGGCGTATATAGGTATGCACCCAACCCATATCGGCAAACATATTGCGCATAATAGGTCCGGGGTCGTGCTGGGCGAAAGCCTGAGGCAAAGCCGGAAGCATCAGACTATTGATAGTGCCGGTATAAGTCCCGGGGTCTAAGTGACTGGTGCTAGAACCCGCCGCAAAATTAGGCGGGGAATGTAAAATAGCTTTTTGTCCATTATTTTTCTCAACCATAATGGGGCTGTTAAAAAGCAAAGGACTAATTTGGGCAATGGCGAGTGCTTGAGAGTTGTTGGGAAATTGTTGGGTATTGGTCAAGGCAGTGCCGGTTTCGGTTTCAATAAAGGTATCATAAGCTACCGGCAATCCGAAATTATAAATTCCCAAGCCGTTGCTCACCGAAAAACCATCGGCAAAGCCTAAGCCGTGACCTATTTCGTGTAGCACTACCGTAACCAAGTCGTATTTATTGCTAGGGGGATTTCCGTCCACCCCAAAATACCAATCCGATAATGCACTATTAAAATTAGCTACAATATCGGGTTCATTGCTTGAATTAAGCTCTCGTTCAGCTAGTTTTTCGGCTAAAGCTATGGGATACCAAGTAAATAGCTTGGGAAACTCCCCACTGCGAAAGTAGGTAAACGGTGAAGCCGAGCCAAGCGTGCCGGGACCTAGGGCTGTCCAATTGGCGCGGATTCTGATTTTGACCGGCGATACCAAGATAGACTCCCAAATATCTACGGCTAGTTGAAAAGCATCTTTGGCTTCGGGGGTAAAATTGACATAAGTTACTTCAAAAGTAGATTTCGATTTTTCGCCCGATTTCAGTCGGTCTATCAGTTGTTTACTAGCCGGATTGTAATAATAAGCATTTATGTTGCTGCCCGGGCAAACAATTCTTTGGTTGGGCTTTACATCTAATCTGAATCCTTTTACTTGGGCGTATCCGCCTATACTACTGATGATGAGTAATACACAAGATAAAATGGTAGTTTTGAGCTGCATAATTTTATTTGATTAAATTTCCAAAAGATATACGCTAATCTAACGTGAATATTTTTATAACTAATTGATAATCAACCAATTATAATGTAAAAAATACATTTTTTCGATAAATTATAAATTATGTTTAAAATAAAATTGTATTATTTTAATATAATAAATATTTTAAATGATTTTTG
>JALONJ010000606.1 GCA_025455045.1 Microscillaceae bacterium
CCGTAACTTCCTGAATTATACGTAATAGGCGAGGGGTTTGAATGGAAGTAGTTGAAAATTGTCAAATGAATGGTCTTTTTATTTTTATATGCAAAAAAAGGTCTAATTTTGCTATTACGTAATACGTAATAGGTTTATGACAAAAAAAGAATATCCGTCTTGGGTACTATCCCACAAAAGTAAAGGCACAGAAATTCGTGAGATGGGCGGTCGCTACTATTTGTATCAGGTAAGTGCCTTTTGGGACAAAGACAAGAAAAAAAGTAGAAAAAAAACGGGCTGTTTGTTGGGTCGCATTACTGAGCAGGGGCTTGTGTTAAGTAAAGCACGTTTGCACGCTGACCGGGTGGGGAAGATCAGCATTTTGGAAAGTGGGATGTCAGAATATATTTATGCGGAGAATGCCGATATATTGTCCGCCCTAACCAAGTACTTTCCTACAGACGGTAAGACATTATTTCTGTTATCGCTGTTTCGGTTGGCGTATCAAAGCCCCTTGAAAAATATGGCATTTTATTATGAACATTCCTTTATGCGCGAGGTGCTTTCGGGGGTAAAATTAGGTAAAAATGATTTAACGACTTTACTCAAAGCGGTGGGCAATCAGCGTGCCACCATCAGTGCGTGTATGAAGTCCTTAATGGGCAATCCTTCGTATGTGCTGATTGACCAGACGCACATTATCAGTTTGTCAGAACAAATGGACTGTAATCGCTTAGGGTACAATAGTCAAAGGGTGTTTGAGCCGCAGGTAAACTTATTGTCTATCTTTTCGCCGGTTCATAAAATACCCTTGTATTATCGGATGTTGGCGGGCGATATACGGGAGACCAAGGCATTGAAACTGACCGTAGAAGCAAGCGGGTTGCAAGAGGCGATCGTGATCGGCGACAAAGGTTTTTATAGCCAAACCAATGTTGCCAACCTGACCGCCGAGGGTTTAGATTATATCTTACCCATTCGCAGAAGCCACACCTTGTGTGATTACACTTGTATCAGCACCAGCGATAAGCAATCCTTTGATGGGTATTTTTTCTTTGAGGAACGGATTATATGGTACAAAGCCTACCAAAAAGAAGCCCATCAGTTGATTTTGTTTTTGGACACCAGATTAAAAGAACAAGAACAGAAAGATTATTTGCTCAGGATAAAAAAAGACCCGAACCCTGAATCGCAAGCCCCGCTAATAGAAAAAAATAAACCAGACATCCTAGGAATAGAAACAGAAACCAAAGAGGTAACTGAGTTGGAAACCATTGCCCAAGGCGAGAAGAAACCACATACCTTAGCAAAATTCTATGACAGACAACATCTAATGGGAACAATTACCTTAGAATATTCACTCAAAAAGATGAAGACGCCCGAAGAAATTTTCAACTACTTCAAAAGCAGAAATGAAATAGAAAATACCTATGATGCCTATAAAAATATTTTGGAAGCGGATGCTACCTATATGCAAGGGCAAACCCAAATGGAAACGTGGTCTTTTATCAATTTCTTGGCCTTGATTATGTATTTCAGAATTTACAAAAAACTTTTAGATAAAGATTTGCTTAAAAAGTTTGCCCCAAAAGATATATTGCTCTTTTTAGAACACATCAAAAAGCTAAAAATAAACGACCAATGGGTGCAAGCGGAAATTACCCAAAAATCACAGAAAATCTTAGACCTATTACGTATATAACAGGAAGTTACGGATTGACAATCGGTAGGCAGAGTTTTGACTGACAAAATCACTTAAAATACGTTGGGCAAGTGGTTCGGCTTGGGGCAAAAAAGCACAACTGAGGTACAAATTGTGGGGATATGCTCCCACTTTGAGGCTATATGGCACTTGGCGCAAAGCATTGTTTTTTAAAACGATTTCCAAATGACTCCATTCGGTACTGGGCGATAGCCAGTACGCCAACCCAAACTCACCTTGATATACCGACTCAATCCATTGCCGATTTGGGAGATTTGGGGCAACAAAGTGCATAGTGCGTTGTTCAATTTCACTCAAAACCATTGCCAGCAAATTCGTCAATTCTTGGATTTTGGAAGCATCTAGCGGAAAAAAATCGGGACGATAAAAATGAAGAAAAAACGCTTGGTTATTGCTATCAATATTTTGACTTTTTAAATCCAAAAATCCATCTACTCCGGTATTGTAGCGCAGTTTTACCAAAGATTGTTCAGGAAAATAGGCAATAATTTTGCCTGTGCGCTCATCAGTACTCCACTCGAGACGATATGCGTCATAGTTTTCGCGCCGATAGGTAAAGTTTTCGCCTTCGTTTTTAAAAGTTTCAATCAATTCGTGTGCGCCTTGGGCATCTTTGTCAAAAGATTGCGTGTGCTTGTGAAACGAAAAATCAGGGTAGTTCATTAGGAATTGAGAATGAATGATTGGGAATTAAAAATTACACAAATGCTTGATTTTCAATTAATTAAATCTTAAAAAATTAGTTATTTTGTCTATTCCCAAAAATAAAAAAGGGATTATTTCAAGCGGGTTTTTGATGTTTCCAGCGTTTGTGCGACCAAAGCCAGTGGCTAGGCTCTTCCAAAATAGTTGCTTCTACCAAATTCATAAATTTTTGGGTAAACTCTCCGGGACAAGTGTTTTGGGGGTCAAATTCTATTTCTTGCAGCCAAACATCATAATAGCCTCTTTTGATTCGTTTGATTTTGTAATATACTGCTTTGAGATTGAGCGAAATCGCATAATTTTCGCCACCGTGTAAACAAGCCGTATCGCGCCCCAAAAACTTGACCCAATAGCACTTTTCCAGATTGCTGGGGCTTTGGTCGGCGGCTAAACCATACACCACCGGACGCTCAAAGGTGGCACGAAATAGTTTGTCGGTTTCATAAATTGAGCCAAACAAAGTGCCGTATTGTTTGCGACTATTGCGTACAAAAGCATCAATGTAGCGGTTGCTAAGGGGTTTGTATAAAATAAGCGGCAAATATTTGAGTTGCAAGCCCCCCACACTAGCTACCCATTCATAATTGCCATAGTGTGCCGCCAAAGCCAAGCAATTGCCGCCTTGGTCGTAGTAGCGGTCGGCTACCTCAGGATTGCGCAACCGTACTCGCTGAGTAAGTGTAGCCCGGCTACAAGTGAATCCTTTGAGGCTCTCGAGTGCCATATCGCATAGATGCTGATAGAAACCATCGATAATCTTTTGGATTTCGGCTTCGGTTTTGTCGGGAAAGGTTTGTTTGAGGTTTTGATACACTACTTTATAACGATATTTGATACCATAACGCATCAATAAGTACAAACCGTCCGAAAAACGATACAACAGCCAAAAAGGTGTAATTTGTAAAAACCTTACTAAACCCAAAAATATACAATAAGCTATCATCACTTAAGCATTTTGATATAAGTTGCAATTCCTAAAGGCTTGTAACCTAGCTAAAATCAGTTGAGTTTGAAAATATTTGTAAGTTTTATGCCAACTAAAAATTTACACTTATTTGTAAGTTTCTGATAATCAATTATTTAGGGTTTTTTGTGCCTTTAGCGCATTTGTTTGCAATAGTTGCTTCCGCCTTGGGCGGACAAGCAACGGCATAGACATAATTAATTGAAAATCAGGCAATTAAACAATCTTTAATTCCAAATTCCCAATTCTTAATTCTTAATTCCAAATTCCTTAAGCTATTCATTATGAGCTACTTGCTCAAACATATTTTCTCTAAACCATTTCAAAGTAATTTCTAAGCCTTCTTTGATGCGGATTTGGGGGTTGTAACCCAGCAATTGTTGGGCTTTGCTTATATCGGCGAGGCTATCTCGAATATCGCCCTGCCGAAACGGACCATAAATGGGTTGCAAATCTGAGCCTACTGCTTCGCGCAAGATGTGATACATTTGATTGAGCGAGTTGCGGTCGCCAACGGCTACATTATACACTTGATTGATAGCTTCGGGGCTGGTAGTAATTGCCGCCAGAATGTTGGCTTGTACGGCATTTTCGACAAAAGTAAAGTCGCGGGTGGTTTCGCCATCGCCATTGATAGTGGGGGCATTACCCGCCAAAACCGCTTGCATAAACAAGGGTATCACGGCGGCATACGCTCCTTTGGGGCTTTGGCGCGGACCAAATACATTGAAATAGCGCAAACCAATAATTTCCATCTGATAAGTACGCGCAAATACATTGGCATACAACTCATTGACATATTTGGTAACGGCATAAGGCGAAAGCGGATTGCCAATGATGTGCTCGACTTTGGGCAAATTTTGGCTATCGCCATACGTAGAAGACGAAGCCGCATACACCAATCGCTTGACCTGCCGGTCGCGGGCGGCAACCAACATATTGACAAAGCCGTCAATATTTACCTCATTGGTCGTAATGGGGTCTTTGATACTGCGTGGAACCGACCCCAAAGCCGCCTGATGCAAGACAATATCAATATCTTGGCAGGCTTGCTGGCAGGTGGGCAAATCTCGAATATCGCCTTCAATCCATTGGAAACGCGGATTTTGGCTGAAACTTTGCAAATTTTCTCTAAAACCGGTCGATAAATTATCTAAAACTACGACTTTGGCAGCTTGATATTTTAAAAGATATTCTACAAGATTTGAACCGATAAATCCGGCACCACCAGTAACTAAAAAGGAAAGTTGGCTAATATCTTGAGTATGAAAGGGGGTTTGATACATAATTTAAGTATTGAATTTTTGAATAAAAACTTGATAAGGGTGAGGGAAAATTTTATTATGTAAGTAATTGATTTTCAGTTAATTATGATAAAAAATTGGTTCTTCACCACTTTTCAGGAATGAGAATTTTTTTTCTGAAATTTATCAATTTCAGTGATTCTGAGCGAAGCGAAGAATCTGAAACTCTTGATAAT
>JALONJ010000607.1 GCA_025455045.1 Microscillaceae bacterium
GGCTGTAATACATTGTAAAACAGCCTTTAGGCTGTTAAAGGTAAATTCCACAGCCTAGAGGCTGTAATACATTGTAAAACAGCCTTTAGGCTGTTAAAGATAAATGCGACAGCCTAACAGGCTGTAATACATTGTAAAACAGCCTTTAGGCTGTTAAAGATAAATGCGACAGCCTAACAGGCTGTAATACATTGTAAAACAGCCTTTAGGCTATTAAAGATAAATGCGACAGCCTAACAGGCTGTAATACATTGTAAAACAGCCTGTTAGGCTGTTAAAGATAAATGCGACAGCCTAACAGGCTGTGCTACATAATAAAATAGCCTAACAGGCTGTAATACATTGTAATATGAATAAATTTAGCTTAGACAATTACTTTTTGAATCGGCAAGCCCGAAAAATACTCAAAACCAAGCCAAATTTCGGCGAGGGTTATCAATTTTTAGATTTGGGCGATTTTCTCCTGCGTTATCAGGTGGTGGGCGAAGGTGAGTTTACTTTGGTGTTTATCCCAGATGCCCCCAACACCATAGAGCATTACCAAAAATTGAATGAAATGCTCAAACCCCATTGCCGAGTTGTGATTTTTGAAATACCGGGACAGGGATTTTCTTACTCCAAAACTGCCAAGTACAAATTTTCGCTGGTTGAAAACACTGATTTGACTATTCGATTTTTGGAGAAATTAGCTTTCCCAAACTATGTTTTAGCTTTTCCTTGTGCGAGTGGCTACATTGCTTGGCAGGTGGCTACCAAGAAGCCCGAATTGGTCAAATCGGTCATCAGTATTCAAACCCCAACTTGGGCTGAAGAACTCAAATGGGTCAAACGCCTTGACCCCAAAGGCACTATGAATCGCCCTTACATCGGGCAGATTTTTTTGCAAATGTATAAGCGTAAGGTGGCTGAGGGCTGGTATCACGTAGCTTTGCCTAAAAATAATTATAACCCTCAATTTTGGGAAACTTGTGAAAAAGCCTTTGAGCAAGGGAGTGCATATTGTTTGGCTTCACTTTTTCAGGGTGCATTCAATGTGAAAAATCTTGATTTTGAGCTAATTAAGCAAAAAAGTGTGATTATTTGGGGCTTGCAAGACCGCAGCCATCGCAAAACTGATAAGACCTTGCAAAATGCTCATTTTGAGGATTTTACGAATCAAGATTTTGCAGAGGCGGGGCATTTCCCTGACTTAGAGTTTCCCGAAAAATTTACTCAAATTGTGCTGGATTTGAAATCAAAGTTAGGACTTTAGTTCAAAATTTATTAACTCAAAAATTACTTTGATTGGGATGGAAATAAAGCAATTCAAAATTTCGGCTAAAGATGGATTTCAATTATCAGCTCGTTTATACATACCTGATAATGAAGCAATTGGGATAATGGTAGTCAATGCCGGAACTTGTATCCGCCAGAATTTTTATCAAAAAATAGCGGAGTATTTGGTAGGTCAAAATTATTTGGTTTTGACGTATGATTATCGGGGAGTGGGTGAATCTAAGCCGGATAGTTTGCGCGGTTTTAGGGCAAAAATAAGCGACTGGGCGGTTTTGGATATGACCGGTGTATTTGAATGGGTAAAAACAACTTACCCAAATCTCCCCAAATACCTGTTGGCGCATAGTATGGGCGGGCAAATCATTGGGTTAAGTCCAGAAATTTTGATTTTTGCTAAGATAATTACGGTAGCTAGTTCTTATGGCAATTATCAGTTTTATATGCCTGATTTTCAGAGGCTTACTAAAAAAAGACTTATTTTTATGCGGTGGGCGGAGTGGTGGTACGGCTATATTCCGGCGGCTTGGATAGGTGGCGAACCTTGGGCAAAGGGTGTGAGTAAAGAATGGCGAAGTTGGGGAAAACATCGCTTGGCTTTTTCGGAAATAATGCACTTGCAAGGTCAAAAAACCTATTTTAAGCAAATTAGCGTGCCTTTCCGAGCTTATTTTGTAGAAGATGATATAATGGCTACACCGGCAACTATTCCGTATTATCAACAGGATTTTAGGCAGGCGCAATTAGAAATTATTAGGCTAGGTCCTGACAATCAAGGAATTGGGCATTTTGGATTCTTTACGGGGAGGGTGAGCGAATCAATTTGGCAAGAAATGAAAGATTGGTTACAAGATGTAAACGACAATAGCTAAATTCTGCATAGCCAAAATGACGAAATTAACTGGAATTACCAAAGGTAATTTCTGAAAAGCGTGTGAAAAATTCATTTTACAATCCCTCAAATCTATAACCCAGAGCTGTAAAATGCGCCAAATAACGCGGCAGTACATAGCGAAGGTTTTTTTCGGCTTTGAGACTGTCGTGAAATACCACAATTGAACCCGATTGCGAATATTGGATGGCTTTGCGGAGGCAAACTTCTTGGTCAAGACTTTTGTCGTAGTCGTTGGTGAGCATATCCCACATAATTATCTGATAATCAGGCTGTAAGACTTTGAATTGTCGAGTGGTAATTCGTCCATAAGGGGGGCGAAATAGCGGTTTAGGAGGCAAATCCACGCCGTTTTCCAGCATTACTTGGCGGCACAAAGCGACATTTTCCAAATATTGTGAGGTAGGTGTACTCCAACCTTTCAAATGGTTGAAGGTATGATTGCCGAGGCTATGCCCCGCCGCCAAGATTTGTTTAAAAACCCCCGGATGTTTGCGGATATTATCCCCCACACAAAAAAAAGTGCCTTTTGCCGCAAAAGTTGCCAAGGTTGCCAACACAAACTCGGTAACTTCGGGTATTGGTCCATCATCAAAAGTGAGATAAATAACCTTGTCGGCTTGGGCAATGTCCCAAGTAAAGCCCGAAAACCATTTTTTTAAAATTTGAGGAGTTTTATAAAAGCGCACTTTATTGAGTTTGATTTAAAAAAAAATTACTTTCAGCTAACTAATTGATTATCAAGTATTTAAATAATTAATTATATAAGACATTACAAATTTAAGAATATGTATGGCAAATTTAAAAGTCAAGATATTAAATCAATGAACTAATTGATTATTAGTATTGATAAAATTGTAATCCAGCCTTTAGGCTGTACCTCCCACAGCCTAAAAGCTGGGTTACATTCGGGTGCATTTCAAATTTACGCATTTCTTTTGCCTCGCCCTGCCCAGAGCCTCCCCCAGCCCCCCAGGGCTGTTAAGTTCTGAACACAACCCCACCCCAAACCCCTCCCCTTTTAGCTAATCTCCCTACATAATTTTAAAGTGCTGATAATCAATCACTTAACTATCATTATTTTTAATTGGTGTAGTAATTGATAATGCTCAATAATTAAATTTGATAAGTATAAAAAA
>JALONJ010000150.1 GCA_025455045.1 Microscillaceae bacterium
TCACCAAGCTATCGCTTGGTTCATTAATGCTCAGAATCACTGAAATTGATAAATTTCAGAAAAAAGATTTTCACTCCTGAAAAGTGGTGAAGAACCCAAATTTTTTCATAACTTGCTGATTATCAATGACTTGAAAGGTGCGGTGAATTTTTGAATTTACAATTTTTTTTTCATCATTCATTGGCTAGTGATAGCTTTAAAATAAAATAAACAATTAAAAAATACAATCTGTTAATAATCCGCTAGAGGTGGACACGGTCAATGATTTGTATAATCCGTAATTATTAATTCCTTAGCAACAAGAGCAAAATAATGTAAACAATATTTTTTAATAAACTATTGACGTGTCTCGCCTCTGGCGAATTTTCAAATGATTAAAACGTTCTACATTATTCACTATTCACGATTCATTACTAATTCTTAATTCCTTAGGAACAAGAATAAAATAAAGTAAACAATTGAGTTTATTAATTAATTGATAATCAATGTATTACATTAGCACATCAGCACATCTTATAATTAACTCATTCCTTAGCAATATTTCACAAAAAAATTAATGTATTCTTATTTATAAAAGAAATGAAATCACAAAACAATATCCCAACCTCAAAGGTACAAAGAGCCACCAAGTTTGTAACCACCGGCATCAAAATCGGGGGCAATTATGTAAAACATTACACCAAAAAAGCACTTGGACAAAACCCGAGCAAGGAAGAACTGCACGAAGACAATGCCCGCGATATTTATGCTTCGTTGAGCCAGTTGAAGGGCAGTGCCTTAAAAGTAGCCCAAATGCTCAGTATGGACAAAAATTTGTTGCCCAAAGCCTACGTGGACAAATTTACGATGGCGCAGTACAGCGCGCCGCCGCTTTCGGGTCCTTTGGTGGTCAAAACTTTTAAGAAATATTTTGGCAAATCTCCTCAAGAGTTATTCGATACTTTTGAAATGGAAGCCGTCAATGCCGCCTCGATTGGGCAAGTGCATTTGGCTTACAAAAACGGCAAAAAACTAGCGGTCAAAATTCAATACCCGGGGGTAGCCGACAGTATCAGTGCTGATTTGAAAATGGTCAAACCCTTTGCTTCGATTATTTTGGGCTTGCCTGACAAAGACATCGAAAAATACTTGCAAGAAGTAGAATTGAAACTCAAAGAAGAAACCGACTATGAATTAGAGCTGAAAAGGTCGATTGATATTTCGCAAGCCTGCGCGCACATTCCGCATTTGGTATTTACGAAATATTATGCAGAATTATCGAGTCAAAAAATCCTCACAATGGATTGGCTTGATGGCAAACACCTGAAAGAGTTTTTGGCTACCAACCCTAGCCAAGAAGTACGCAATCAGATTGGGCAAGCCTTGTGGGATTTTTATGATTTTCAAATGCACACCCTCAAAGCCGTACACGCCGACCCGCATCCGGGCAATTTTTTACTGCGCGAAGACGGCACTTTGGGTATCATCGATTTTGGTTGCGTGAAAGAAATCCCCGAAGAATTTTATCAAGATTTTTTCATTGTAATCAATCCGTATTTTCTTGATAATGAGGAACTTATCAAAAAAGTATTTTATCAAAATGAATATTTGCACGCCTCCGATGCGCCCGAACAAGCCGAGTTTTTTACAGAATTGTTCAAAGTAATGATTCGACTTTTGTGTCGTCCTTTTCAAACCGAGACTTTCGATTTTAGCGATGACGATTACTTTACCGAAATCTATCAATTTGGCGATAGTTTGGCAAAAATGCCCGAAATTCTCAACTCCAAAGAGGCGCGCGGTTCGCGTCATTCTTTGTATATCAATCGGACTTATTTTGGATTGTACTCTATTTTGAACGAATTACGCGCCAATCACATCATTACGCGCCGCCCCGAATGGCTACGCAAGCCTTTGGCAGAGTTGGCTTTTTAAAAGAATTATTTTGAATTTCAAACCGGTCAGATTGGCAAAATCTGACCGGTTTTTTGTTGATACTCAAAATAGGTGAGGCTTAGAAATTTTGTTTCTATCGTGAAATTGGGGAAAACCTTGTATTTTTTCAAGTTTATTTAAACCCTAAGGGTTTTCAAAACCCTTAGGGTTTGGATTCGATTACCAAATTAACGATAGATACTGATTATCAGCTAGTTATATTTATTGTTTAGCTACATAATTGGGGAAAATCGCATAATATTTTTCCGAAGCCAATTGAAAAATCATTTCGCGCAATTGCTCGATGTTTTGTTGGTTGGTTGCCGAAATTCGAATCGTCAAAGGCTCTTGCTCCCAATCGGTCAGGGGCGGGTTTTGCACATCTCCGTCCACCAAATCTATTTTATTCAAAATCAAAATTGTAGGTTTGTTGCCTGCGCCGATTTCGGCGAGGGTTTTGTTTACAATCTCAATTTGTTCTTCACAATGCGCACTCGATATATCGGCTACGTGCAAAAGAATATCGGCTTCAATGATTTCATCTAAAGTTGATTTAAAACTCTCAATCAACAAAGTAGGCAATTTGCGAATAAACCCAACGGTATCGGTCAATAAAAACGGTAAATTTTTCAAAACAACTTTCCGAACTGTAGAGTCGACTGTGGCAAATAGCTTGTTTTCAGCAAAAACATCGGCTTTGGCAAGCAATTGCATAAGGGTTGATTTGCCCACATTGGTATAGCCCACCAATGCCAATCGCACCATTTTGTCGCGCGATTTGCGGCGAGTGATACTTTGTTTGTCAATTTCTTTGAGTTTTTCTTTCAAAAGCGAAATTTTGTCTTTGATGATACGGCGGTCAGTTTCCAGTTCTTTTTCACCGGGTCCGCGCATCCCGATACCACCTTTTTGTTTCGAGAGGTGCGTCCACATTCGAGTCAGGCGTGGGTAGAGGTATTGGTATTGTGCCAGCTCTACCTGCGTGCGGGCTTGGACGGTTTGGGCGCGTACCGAAAAAATATCCAAAATGAGCAAACTACGGTCTAAAATTTTGATTTTGGCTTTGTCTTCGGTTGCTCCGCCATTGATTTCTATTTCTAAATTGCGTACTTGTGAGGGCGAAAGGTCATCGTCAAAAATAACCATATCTATCTCATTATCAACTACATAGCTGATTATCTCTTGCAGTTTGCCTTTGCCCACAAAAGTCCGAGTGTCAGGTTTGGCAAGTTTTTGGGTAAAAGCCCGCGCGACTTGAATATTGATCGTTTTTGCCAAAAATGCCAATTCTTCCAAATATATTTTGGTGGCTTCTTCGTTCTGTTTTTCGCTAATGACCGCTACCAAAACCGCAGTTTCGAGTTTGAGGGCGGTATCATACATTTTAGCCATATTTTTCTTTGAAATTTCTACAAATTTTAATTAATTTCTGCACAATTAATATAGAATGTTAAAAAAAAAGGGACTTGATTGAAATTTATCATTAAATTTGCCGCAAATCATAACCCAAGCTCCTAGTTTTTCGTAATTCGATAATGAATTGTTAAACAGGGTGTTATTGTATAAAAATTTATTCAAATGAATCAGTATTATCTCATAAAGAATGCTATTCGCTTTATAATATAACCACATTTTTAGGGTCATTTATCTTTTTTTTAACAAAAATTTTTTTATAAAAATCTTAAAAAAATTATATGCGAGTAGCTATAGTTCTGAATACCTCTTGGAATATTTATAATTTTAGGCGTGGCTTGGCGCAAGCTCTTTTAAATGCCGGACATCAAGTAATAGCCATTGCCCCCGAAGATAAATACTCAAGTTATTTGCAAGAAATGGGCTGTGAGTATTATCCGGTTAGGCTCGAGAACAAAGGGTCAAACCCCTTGAAAGACTTGGGTTATATGTATCAGCTTTACAACATTTACAAAAAAGCCAAGCCCGATGTAATCCTGCAATTTACCATCAAACCCAATATATATGGTACTCTAGCGGCTCTGCCTTTGGGTAAGTTGGTGGTGAACAATGTGTGTGGCTTGGGTACGGTATTTTTGCGCAATAATTTGACCGCCAAAGTTGCCAAAGTCTTGTATAAACTCTCGTTCCGGTTTCCGCGCCGCGTGTTTTTCCAAAATGAAGACGATTTGAACTTGTTTTTGGAACAAAATCTTATCCGCGAAAAAATCACCGACCTGCTCCCCGGCTCAGGTATTCCTTTGGATAAATTTAAACCACAAGGCGAATTTCAACGCAATTCAACTTTTACTTTTTTGGTCATTGCCCGCTTGTTGTACGACAAAGGCATCAGAGAGTATATCGACAGCATCAAAATTCTCAAAAATAAAGGTATCAAGGCTCGTTTTCAATTGCTGGGCTACTTAGATGACTCCAAAAACCTAGGTATTACCCAAAAACAGCTTGACGAGTGGGTTGATGCAGGTTTGGTAGAATACCTCGGTACTACCGAAAATGTTGCCGGAGTAATCGCCCAAGCCGATTGTGTAGTGTTGCCCTCTTACCGCGAAGGTACTCCCCGTTCATTGCTCGAAGCCGCCGGAATGGGCAAGCCCATCGTTACGACCAATATTGCCGGTTGCCGCCAGACTGTAGATGATGGAGAAAACGGGTTTTTGTGTGAAGTGAAAAATGCTCAAGACTTGGCCGATAAAATGGAAAAAATTTATCATTTATCCGATGAGCAATTGATAGCAATGGGGCAAGCCAGCCGCCGCAAAGCCGAACAAGAATTTGATGAGCAAATTGTGATTCAAAAATATTTGGCAATCATTCAAGCCTACGAAAAACTCATTATGAAGCAAAACAAATCTCAAATCACGACTCTCAATCCTCAATATTCTTGATAAATGCTTTTTTTATAACCTCTTGATAATCAATTAATTAATTAATTTTTAAGAATAACTTAAATCTTTTGCGAAGTCAATCAATTAGCAAGGTTCTAAAAAATGTAATAAAAATTATAACTATCTGATTATCAATACATTATCCTCTCAATGTGATAGCTACATAGAGATATTTATTTGTAAATGCTGATTTTACCTGCTAAGTTTACACCCTGAAATAAAAGAATTTGAAAGGAAATGATGTTTAGGCATCATTTCCTTTTGCTTAAATTATACTATAATGCGTTATTTAATTGGATTTGGTTTGTTGCTTACTGTTTTTGGCTGTCGGGTTTACAACCAAAATATTATGTTTCAGACCAAAGAAAGCATCATCCAGCAAGAAGAGTTAATCAATCAAAATATTCGGAATGCCGAAAAAAACTATACCATTCAAAAAGGCGATTATATTGAAGTAAGAGTTTTTACCAACAAAGGCGAGGTGATACTTTCACCATTGCAAATAGACCCAACCAACCCCAACCTTACAAATATTCAACTTCAAAACCAAATGGGGGGGCAAGGAATGAACCAAGCTGGGGCTAATCCCCAAGCCGGGCAATTTATCTTTCAAAATGCAGTCATTGCCGGTACGCAATATCCGCTAAATTTCCCTACTTTTTTAATCCAACAAGATGGAATAGCGAAGCTACCTATCGTAGGAGCAGTACCCTTAGCCGGACTCACACTTAACCAAGCCGACAGCTTATTAGAAACAAAATTTGCGACTACTTACGAAGAACCTTTTGTACGGACTCGCTATACCAATAAACGAGTAATAGTATTCAAAGGAGCTACTGGGCTGATTTTTCCGCTACGCAACGAAAAAGTAAGCCTGATAGAATTGCTATCGGCTACCGGCGGCGTGGACAATTTGATGCGGGCATCTAATATTCGTCTGATTCGGGGCGATTTGCGCAATCCTACCGTTTATCTCATCAATTTGCGAACTATCAAAGGTTTGACAATGCACGACCTCACCCTTGAGCCGAATGATATTGTGTATATTGAGCCAATTCGCAAAACCGTATTTGAAGCCATCGGCGATGTATCGCCTTTGCTGTCTTTGGTAACGAGCATCTTGACATTGATTTTGGTTATTAATCGCTAAGTTTATGGCAAAATTTGGAGGCAAATTTGTAAATATTTCTGAATCAGAAGGTGGCTGGGTTTTTAACTTTTTTAATCATAACTATTTGATTATCAATAAATTACATAAATAAATAACCGATCCCTAAACTAAAAACCTTTTTAATTAATTTTATTTTACCTTGAATAAACCGATTGAAATAGCAAACCCAAACCCGGAATCGGAAGAAGACTCCGATTTGTTGAGTAGTATTGATTTGGGAAAAATTATTGAGATAATTTGGCGGAGTTTGCTATGGATTGTATTGCTCAATGGATTGTGTATAGCCTTGGCGTATCTATACCTACGATATACCAAACCGGTTTATCAATCTAGTTCGCAACTCAAACTGACGGTAAAAAATGCCGAAACTGTGGAGTTTTTGGAAGGAGTAGTAAGCCCCAAAAAAACTGAAGATCAAAACCTTGTAGGAGAGTTGGAATTTATCAAGTCCGAAATCACTTTGCAAGAGGTCATCCGAAGATTACATCTAAATATATCGTATTATGTGCAGGGCAATATCTTGGACAGCGAGTATTATGGCAACAATCCCTTCGAGGTGATTGATTATCGAGTCAAAGACCCGAGTTTTTATGACACACCGATTTTTGTCAAAATCTTGGATAAAAACCGCTTTGAATTAGCCCGCAAAAACAACGGTCATTCTTTTAAAAAAATTTATAATTTCGGGCAAAAAATCAGCCTTCCCCAAGCCGAATTTAAAATTAACCTGCTTCGTAAGTTTGACAATGATTTTTTGAATTATCAATATTATTTTAAAATCAACAGCGAAGGAGCTTTGCTCGCATATTTGCGCGATAATCTTTATGTAGGGATTGTAAACAAAGATGCCAAAATCATTGAGATTCGATTCAATGATTATGTGCAACAAAAAGCGCAACACATTGTTGCCCAAACCGATACTGTGTATAAAGAAAAAAGCGTCGAGCAAAAAAACCTATCCAATCGCCAGCAATTAAAGTTTTTGGACGACCAAATCAAACAATACCAAGATTCGCTTTTGTTTTATGAAGCCCAAATTCAAGGCTTCTTTTTGGAAAATAAAACCAAAGATATTGATGAAAAACTGACCAAATCCATAGAAGTTCTTGAGCAACTTTTTGCTCAAAAACAAGAACTTTTTAAACAAATCAGCCTTTATCAAGAGCTGGAGGAGCTGATTAATCGAAATAGTAGTCTGAAAGAGTTTTTGCCCTCCTTAATCCTCCTCAAAAATGAACAAATCAGCAGTATAGTTACGCAAATTCAGAAAATAATTGAAGAAAAAGCTACTCTAGCCATCAGGGAAAAGGAATCTACGGTCGCGGCTAAGTCCTTGACAGTCAGAATCCAACTCTTGCAACAAACCCTCATTGACATCATCAATGCCTCGCGCAAATTGCTGTACGCTCAATTGCGCGAGGTGCGCACCAAAGCCCAAGAAGTGGAAAATAGTATGACGGGCTTGCCTACCAAAGGGCGCGAATACAATCGAGTAAATCGCCTGTATGCGCAATACGAAGGCTTTTTTAACAATCTATTGACCAAGCGCGTCGAAATCAAAATTGCCGAAGCCGGTATAGTGCCGGAGTTCATTATTTTAGCCCCAGCAAATTTGCCCATTGCCCCCATTTCGCCTATCAAACTTCAGGTGTATGCCATAGCTGGGGGTACTGGGGTATTTTTGAGTTTGTTGTTGATAGTTTTGCGTTATTTGTTGCACGATACCATTAGCAACCAAGTGGAGCTTGAGCGTATTACTGCCGTCCCAATTTTGGGAGCAGTGCCGGAGTACAAGCAGGAAAAAATGCAATATACACGGCTGATTGTAAGCCGTAATCCCAAGTCATCTATCAATGAATCTTTACGGTCTATTCGTACCAATATTGAGTTTATGCTTCCGGCAGGCAAGGGCTTGTACGATAGCAGTGGCAGTGTGATTATCTCTATCACCTCTACCATTAGTGGCGAAGGCAAAACCTTTGTCGCGTCCAATTTGGGAGGTATTATAGCAATGTCGGATTTGAAAGTCGTGATTTTGGATTTTGATATGCGCAAACCCAAGCTCAATCTAGCTTTTGATGTGGACAATGACCAAGGTGTGAGCAGTGTATTGATTGGTAAAAAAAACATTGAAGAATGTATCAAAAAAACTGAAATCAAGACTTTGGACATCATCACCTCAGGACCTACTCCGCCCAACCCTTCGGAGTTGATTTTGCGAGAGGATTTTGATTTGATGCTCAGTCGCTTACGAGAGCTGTATGACATTATTATCATTGATACCCCGCCCGTAGGCTTGGTTACTGATGCTATCCTGATTATGAAAAGAGTAGATTTGCCTATCTATGTTGTGCGCGCCAATTACTCCAAAAAATTCTTTGGCAAAAATGTAAATCGCTTGGTCAAGGCAAATAATTTTCGAAACTTAGCCATCGTAATCAATTCGGTGCGCCGCAATCGAGGGGGCTATGGCGGGTATGGTGGCTATTATGGTGGTTATTATGGCGGCTACTACGGAGGCTACTATGGTGGGGGATACTATGAAGATTACAAAGATGAAAAAGGAATTTGGGCAAAAATTAAGCGATTATTTAGATGGAATAAAAAAGAATAAGGCTTAGTAACAAGAAAAAAATAATGCGTACAATGTTTTTTGATAACAGACGTGCCTCGCTTCTGGCGGGTTTTCAAGTAATTAAAAAACTATGCACGGCTACATTATTCACTATTCATTACTTATGCGCCAATTAAGTATCTGCTAATTTTCCAAAAAATGCGTTTTGGCTAATTTTTATACAAATCTTATAAGGTTTCAAAAACCTTATAAGATTTAAAACAAATGACCATTTATATTTACTCTTCAACTTAAGCTACTTCAACATCTTCAAAAGAGCCGTATATTTAGCTTTGAGGTTTTTGCGTTCCACGATAAAATCCAAAAAGCCGTGTTCGAGCAAATACTCGGAAGTTTGGAAGCCTTTGGGGAGGTCTTTGCCAATCGTTTCACGGATAACGCGCGGACCGGCAAAGCCAATCAGAGCCTTGGGTTCGGCAGTATTGAAATCGCCCAACATTGCATACGAAGCGGATACGCCACCCGTGGTAGGGTCGGTCATCAAAGAAATATAGGGTACTTTGGCTTCGGCAAGCAAAGCCAACTTCGCTGAGGTTTTGGCTAATTGCATCAATGAATAACCGGCTTCCTGCATACGTGCGCCACCCGAGCGCGAGATGATGATTAAAGGGGTTTTGTGTTGGAGGGCATACTCGATCGCCCGAGCAATTTTTTCGCCCACGACCGAACCCATTGAACCACCAATAAACCCAAAATCCATACAGGCTACGGTAATATCTATGCCATTCATTTTGCCATAAGCACAACGGACAGCATCTTTCAAACCTGAATTGTCCATCGTAGTTGCAATGCGTTTTGGGTAGGGTTTTGAGTCCACAAATTGCAGAGGGTCGGCAGAGTACATATTGGTATCTAACTCCGTAAATTGCTCCTCATCAAATAAGATTTCAAAATACTCTTGCGAGCCGATGCGCTCGTGATAGCCACAAGAAATACAGGTATAGGCATAGTATTTATGCTCACTGGAGGGGGTCAAGTATTTACATTCGGGGCATTTGTACCAAAGCCCATCGGGGGTTTCTTTCTTCTCGGTGGTAGGGGTCGTAATTCCTTGTTCTTTTCGGTTAAACCAAGCCATACTAAATTATTTTTTTTGAGATTGATGAATCGGTTTTTTTGCAAGGTGCAAAGTAACAATGCTTTCGGGATAAGTCATAATAATTTTTGAATTTGCCCAATTTTTTGTTGATTTTGGCTCATTCATACGTTGTAACTTACAACTCAAGTATCTAAGGTCAAGGGTTGGATATGTTGTATGATGCAAGCGAATCAGGGGTGGATTGAGAAGACGACAATAAAGGCAAATACATATCCCAATTGTCGCCGTTTTTATTTTGAAACATTGCCAATTTTTGAAAACCAAATTTTTCATAAAAACGAATGGCGCAATGGTTTTGGGCTTGTACACCTCCCCAGAGGATAACTCTTTGATAACCAATAAATTGACAAATTTTAATTAACCAAGGCATTAGCAAACTACCCAATTGCTGGTTTTGATAATCATCGGCTACCGAAGGCGCAAAAGTACAATCGGTTTCGGAATTTAAGGGCATAGCTTGGGCGGCAAAGCGGGCTTGGTCTTTGGCAATAAGTCCGGCAAAAATCAAAAAATAGGCAATGATTCGCTTTTTTTCGGGGGCATATACCACCAGTCGACCATAATCTGTAGCCGGATTTTGGCAAATTTGCATAAGGGTAGTCCTATCAAATGAATGAGGTTGAAACTTCTGCCGAGTTTCATCGGACAAAGCTTCGATATAATCGATAAAGTATTGATTATCAGTGTTTTGTAAAAATCTAATTTCTATTGCTTCTCCCGAAAGTAGTTTTTGACTAAGCGGAAAATTGAAAGCCCGACTAATCTTGATAATATCCATAAAAATAGGTCATTGGTTTATAAAAACTCCTCAAAGCGCAGATTTGAAACAAAAAGTAATGTAAATTAAGAAGGTTCAATCTTTAATTTGGGGATTGAGTCCAAACCCTAAGGGTTTTTAAAACCCTTAGGGTTTAAATAATCTTGAAAAATCACTATGAATTAACCAAATTAGCGACAGAGCCATTAAGAATTAATTTGTAGTCATTAAAAATGGTATAAACATCTGTAAATCAAACACTTATATAAATTTTATGAATCTTTACTCTTTTTCAGGAAAAATTGTAACGCAGGCTTCCAGCCTGCGCGCGTAAATGAGTTTAGACTTAGCATAAAGCTAGAACTTCCTCAAAATGAGTAAAGAACCATAAAAATTTTATAACTCATTAATAATCAAGCACTTATCCATAGTGGGAATTGCTGAAGATAAACAATTATGAAATATAACAGACTGATAATCAATGATTTGTATAATTCCTAATTCCCAATTCCTAAGGAACAAGAAAAAATAATGCGGACAATATTTTTTGGTAACATATTGGCTTTCAGGTAATTACAAAATTATTCATTTTACATTATTCACTATTCATTCCTAAGGTTCATTGATTCGCCAAAAATATAATTCCGTGCCTTTATTTTGTAAAATTTTTTTCAATTCCAAGATATTTTCTTCGGTTTCCAAATCGGCTTCCCCCACAATCAATACCAATAAATTGTTGTTTTTATATTTCCGTTCTTTATAAAGTTCAATTTGTCCCAAAAGCCGATTGCGTTCATTGCTTTTGCGAAGCAAGCGCGCCAGTTTGATTTCGATGCCTACTTGCCCGTCTCCTACGTCAATATCCACCCTTTCGCGGGCGTTTTTGATGCCGCCTATGGGGTATTGGGTACTTACTTTGGCAAAATACTTACCCAAGCGCGGAGCAAGCAATTGTTCGATTTCGCTTTCGTTGCGCACCGTTTGGAGAGGGTGACTGGCAAAAATTTTGGTCATTTCACGCTTTACATTGCTGAGAGTGGGAAGTTTTTTGCGCGATTCGTACCAATTTTTGAAATAAAAAGTAAGCAAAGCCGTAAAAATGAGCAGAGTTAAATTGAGCAACATTTTGTTAATCAGGCAATTAGTATCATTTTTGAATTAATTTGCTAATTAAAATAAAATTTTGCTAAATTCCTACTCTATTTTTTTGGACAAGACAATGTTTTGAGGCGAGCATTGCAAATTGCCTTGCAAAATGAAATTCAAGTGGTTTTATCTACCCGTATTTTATAACTGACTGACAGTCAATAAATTACCTTTTGAATAATTGATTTTTTTAGGAAAATTTATATTTATTTTGCGGACAAGCCCAATGATTGCGCCTAGCCCCTCCAAAAGTGCAATTTTTTGATGAGCTTTTTTATACCCAAATTCAATGTATAAATCCTTGAAAATCAAATATTTAGCAATATAAACTTGTAAATTCCTAATTTTAAAAATATGTATAGTTCGAAAATTGCCGGAGTCGGCTTTTATGTTCCTGAAACCGTTGTAACCAACAGCGACCTAGAAAAATATATGGACACCAGCGATGCTTGGATTACCGAGAGGTCGGGCATCAAAGAACGCCGTTTTTTTACCGAAGGCAAAGACACGGTAGCCAAAATGGGCGCAAAAGCCTCCGCCATCGCCCTCGAGCGTGCCGGTCTTGCCCCACAAGACATTGATTTTATCATTTTTGCTACGCTTAGCCCCGATTACAATTTTCCGGGTTCGGGAGTACTGTTGCAGAGAGAATTGCCTTTCCGCGAGATAGGGGCTTTAGATGTGCGTACCCAATGTACCGGTTTTATTTATGGTTTGTCGATTGCCGACCAATTTATCAAAACCGGAATGTATCAAAATATATTGGTTGTCGGTTCAGAAATTCAATCCAATGTATTTGAGATGAGTACACGCGGGCGCGATTTTGCGGTTTTGTTTGGCGATGGGGCAGGGGCAGTGGTCGTACAACGCTCCGATAACCCGCAAAAGCGAATTCTCTCGACTCACCTTCATTCGGAAGGCAAATACGCCGAAGATTTGATTCTTGAGCATCCGGGGAGCAATCTCAAAGACCGAATGAGCGTAAAATTGATTGAAGAAGGCAAACATTTGCCCTTTATGCGCGGGAATGCGGTATTTAAGCACGCCGTTAGCCGTTTTCCTGAGGTGATTCTCGAGTCCTTGGAGGCAAACCAACTTACCCTTCAGGATATTGATATGCTGATTCCGCACCAAGCCAATTTGCGCATTTCTAAAGCGGTGCAAGACAAACTGGGCTTGCCCGACGAAAAAGTCTATAACAATATCCAAAAATACGGCAATACTACTGCCGCTACCATTCCGATTTGTTTGGCGGAACTTTGGGAAGCCGGACGCTTGAAAGATGGCGATTTGGTTTGTTTGGCGGCTTTTGGCAGTGGATTTACTTGGGCTTCGGCTTTGATTCGCTGGTAGTGTAAGTGCTTGATTATCAATTTTTTACATATTTTTTGTTGCTTTACACCTTTGCAGGAAAGTAGTTTTCTCTCTGAAAGGTATCAATTTCAATGCCCTTGCCTGTGTCCTCACAGGCAAGTTCGTACGCTGAAAAGGTGTGAAGTACATTTATTAATCTGCATCTTATTGATTGTCAAATACTTATCTTGTTGTCCTTATTTTTATGGCAACCAAAACCAAATCCCTTCTCGGAAAGGTGTCCAAATACCCGTGCGCAAAGCCATCGCTTTGAGGGCATCATTTGTCCAATTGTTACAAGTATAAAAAAGGTGGTAACTGCCCCGCGCCACAAAGAAATAATCCTCCTTGCCATAGCCATTTTCTATTTTAATCAATTGTTGATTTTGATTCATAACTATTTGATTATCAAGGTATTGGCAGAGTTTTTGGTATTGCTTCGGGCTGATTCCCACGGGGCGAGTATGCGCTGTGGTGCGAGGTTTTTGTCGATAAAAATCTAAGTGCAAAATGCCGCGCGAGGGAACAAACAAAGTATTGAAGACATCAAGCAGATTAGTACCGGTTTTGGATTGGAGATAAAAATCATAATCGCCCCAGCCAAAAGCCAAATATTCGTAATTTTGATAAGTCTGAAATTCGGGGCTAAACTTGCTAAGCCAATCGCGCTCTGGGTTTTTGAGAGGAACGACTATATCGCTATGTAAGCCATTGGTGCTTACAAAAATCAAAATTTCCCCTTCTTTTGAGATTTGGGTATTGCCGGTGGGTATCAAAGCCCCCAAGAGTGCCAAAAGCAAATAAGTGATAGTCAAAACAGTGGGGTATTTCAGCAGGCGAAAAGCCCAAGCCCCCAAAAATTTTAATTGTTTCATAGTCGAAACTTGTTTGCTCAGTCAAAAACGCCTACAAATTTGGGCTGTATTTTGGGATTGATTTTTTGGGTAATTTAACGTGAATATTTTGAAAAATATTGAAAAAGTACAAAAAATAAATCTTTAAAAAAAAATCTAAAATCTCCCCAAGCCGTCATCCTGCGTGGAACTTTGTTAAATTGTTACCTCTTAGGATTTTTCTGTAATTAATTGAAAATCAATAAATTGTGCTTTTATTTAAAAGCGAAAAAAGTCCACAAAGTTCCACGCAGGATGACGTAGTTGTGTTATTT
>JALONJ010000151.1 GCA_025455045.1 Microscillaceae bacterium
AAGGGCTAAGATACTTTTTTTAAAGCAATAATAAAATCATAACTTCTAGAAAGGCTTTTAATTTCCAAAAATTTACATCATATTAAAATCACACCCGATAGTTAGTACAAATATCGAGGGAATCAATAAAATATTGGGCGGGTCTTTGGCAAATGAATATCCCGATGTAACAACCTTTATTGACAATATCAATCGAAAATTAAAACTTTAATTGAAATTGACCATTGATCGCCACAATTTGTTCCTCAATCCTTTTCTTAGCAGTTTTCAAATATCCCTCACTTAAATCAATCCCAATGCCTTTTTTTTGTAATCTTAGCGCAGCAACTACGCTACTTCCAGTTCCAACAAAAGGGTCTAGTACTATGCCATTATCCGGGCAGGTAGCTTTAATCGGATTGAGAATAAGTTCTTCGGGAAATACGGCATAATGGGTATCTTTGCGCCATTTATCTTCCGGTACTACTCGCCAGATATCAGAGGGGATAAAACCTTTGGCATCACTACTTAATATAAAAAAACCTTTTTCTTCTAATTCTTTTGCTCTACCGCTAATTTTGCCATTATTGCTATGAAAAGTCCTTTGTGCCCCCCTTATTGTCATTCTAAAATCAACAATTTCACCATTTCTGAGCCTTTTTAAAGTGTTTTCTAGGGAATTTAAGGCATTTTGTTTTTCTTCATCATTAAGTAGAATACTCTCGGTGATTTGCTTCCGATATTTGACCCCACTCACACCGGTAGCTGAAATAGTATTGAACTCATCAATGATGGGTAGTTTTTCATTTTTAATTCTGATTTTATCAGCATCATAAAAATATTTTTGGCTTTTAACAAAGTGAAAGATATGCTCATATACATCTCTTAAGCGATCTTTGGGGCTTTGAGTACCTTTCATTTGATCCCATATAATATCATTTCTCAAAACCCATCCGTCATCTTGCATAGCCAAGGCAACCCGCCAAGGCATCCCCATCAAATTTTTATTATGATATTTATCGCCAATATTTAACCATACCGACCCTGAAGGCTTCAGTACTCTATAAATTTCTCGAAAAATTTGGGCTAATTTATTAACATACTCTTTGGGGTCGTTCTCAATGCCTATTTCATCTTCCGAAAACTCTTCATCAATATCATATTCTCGCAGTTTCCAGTAGGGTGGTGAGGTTATTACACAATCAATGCAATCATTCGGAAAAGTTTGTAATATATGCAAGGCATCACCTAATATTAATGAGTAATCGGCTTGACTTTCAATGACTTCTATCAAATTCCCCGAGCGTATCGTTGTATCATTATCTAAGTTCATTGCGGATTTTATTTTTTATCTTTTCGGTAATAAAACTTTTTTCAGCCAGCCAAGCCAATACCATATTACGAACAATATCGGCATCGGTATCACCAAACTCACCTTTAAATTTACTGAGCAAATCCCATTGGCTTTCTGTAAAAGAAACTTGGATTCTTTTAACATTATTTTTTTCAATATCATTCATATAAAACACATTATAGACACAAAAATAACACAAAGTTGAATATAATATATAAATGATAAAAAATATTTCAAATCTTATCTGGAATTAATTCAATTATAACTAAATATACCTTCAAATTTCGATTGCGAAGGCTTTGGATATACTCCTCGCCGGTGCTGATTTTGGTAGCCTGATTGGGAATGACTTTATAGCTCAACATAATTATTTCAAGATTGATTTGAATAAGCAAGTTAGGAAAAAAAATCTTGAAAAAGGCGGAAATGGCGGCTTAACGCACAAAAAAACTTATTTTCTCTTTTGCGGTAAACTCTGCGTGGCAACGACCATTCATTTTCTGAAAATACTCAAGCTCGATAATAATGTTATCCCCACTTTTGGTCAAAAACTGTTTTAAATCCAGCTCCATATTAACTGTTTCGTTGTGAGCTATAATTTTGTTCATTCTTTTGTGAATTAACTTCAGCTGAGTAATCCTGCACATAACAAAGCGAGCCGAAGTTTTGAAATGTGGATTCGGTTCAACTACAAGTTTTAAAATTTTGTCGCAAGGAATTGGTTTATTTACATCTATAGCCCGACCATTGAGCGATTGGGTAGTTAAAAAAATCTTGGCGGGCGGAATAGGCAATATTTTCACTTTCATTTTTTGGATTAATTTGCCTTGCCAAAATATGCTGAGGTAAGTAAAATCAATGTTCGGAACATAAAAAGAATAACCTTCATTCTTTGAGCCTGTAACAACCGTGCCACTATCCAAGCTGATTTTTAAATTTAAGTCATTGACCGGCAGTTTATTCCCCTGCTTATCCAACATTTCAACCAATAATTGATTTTCAATATTAAAATAAAAAATTGAATCAAAGGCTATTTGACTTGGGCGAGTCATTTTGATTATTTGAGCATTAGTGGTTAAGTAGCTGGTAATCAATAAGATAACGATGATGAATTTTCGGCTATCCATAGTATTTTTGTTGATTATTTATAAATACGTAAAAACTAATTTCACTGGAGAAAAAATAAAGAATTAAGAATTAATCTTAAAAATGGCTCTTTGCCACTTTTCAGGAAATTCTCGCTTTGTCCTAAACGCATTTACGCAGGCAGGCTACACAGTCTGCGTTACAATCTTCCGCAAAAAATTATCGCTCAATCGAAAAATTATATTCTACCGTTTTTTAAACTACCTTTGCTAAGTTTAGCAAAAACTCGTATTTTGGTTTAAATCCAAGAATTTTATTAACTAAGTCATTGATAATCAGGTAATTAGCGTAGTAATTTATAGATTTTATTTCAAGATTAATGATACAATTTTCGTCTTTAGGGTTATCCCACGAATTATTAAAAGCCCTCAAAAAACAAAATTACAATGAGCCTTTTCCGATTCAACAGGCGGCTATTCCGGCTATTTTTCGGGGGCGCGATATTTTGGGAATTGCTCCCACCGGCTCGGGCAAAACCGCCAGTTTTGTCTTGCCGCTTTTACAAATGATGCAAGGCACAGAAGCCAACAAAAACCGATTTATCAAGGTTTTGGTGCTGGTTCCTACTCGAGAGCTGGCAGTGCAGATTACCGAGGTATTTCAATTATTTGCCAAGCAATTAACCCAAAAAAACAAAATAATGGCGGTGTATGGGGGCGTGTCCATTAATCCGCAAATGATGAATTTGCAACATACCGAGGTTTTGGTGGCTACTCCCGGGCGTTTGTTGGATTTAATAGCAGCCAATGCCGTCCATCTTTCGGCGGTCGAGGCTTTAGTATTAGATGAAGTAGATAAAATGCTCACGATGGATTTTAAGGAAGAAATGACTAAAATCTTCGCTCTTTTGCCCGCCAAACGCCAAAACATCCTTTTTTCGGCTACCAATAGCGAAGACGTGCAGGCTTTTGTTGACACTATTTTGTTCAATCCGCAAAAAATTGAAATTCAAACCGAAACTTTATCGCTTGATTCAATTATCCAAACCGCCTACCGCACCAGCCTCGAGCGCAAGGGCGTTTTGTTGCGGTATTTAATCAAAGAAGGCAATTGGCAACAAGTCTTGGTTTTTACCTCATCTATCAAAAAAGCGGATAATGTAGCCGCCAAACTGCTTAAAAATGGCATCAACGCCAAAGCATTTCATAGCGATAAAAGTCAAGGTGCTAGGATAGAAGCCCTCAATTTGTTCAAATCCGGCAAATTACGCGTTTTGGTTGCCACCGATTTGGCTTCGCGGGGCATCGACATTCAATTTTTGCCTTATGTGGTTAATTATGAACTGCCGCGCTCCCCCAAAGATTATTTGCATCGAATTGGGCGCACCGGGCGGGCAAATGCCGAAGGGCAGGCTATTTCCTTGGTTAGCCCCGAAGAAGAACATCATTTCAAAGTAATTCAAAAAAAAATGGGTAAACCAATCGATTTACTCGAGAGTGATGAAATTAATTTGAATGGGTATTAAGGAATTAGGAATTAGGAATTAGAAATTAGGAATTAGAAATTAGGAATTAGAAATTAGGAATTAGAAATTATATAAATATCTGATTATCAATGCTTTATAAATCATCAATTATCAACTTATTTTCACGCTATTTCTAAGCAAAATCATTTTTTATTCTTTGGCAAAATTTTATTGATAAACGAAAGTTGGGCAAGCATTGTCCAACTTTTTGTTTTTTTACCATTTTTTGATACCTAGGTTAGCAAGATTTTCCAATTTTTTACCTATATTTAGCTAAATTTTGAGAGTTTTATGGCAATAACTATTGAAACCAAACGCTACACCTACCAAGATTATCGCAATCTGGACGTTGATGATAATTTTTTATACGAATTAATTGACGAAGAACTCGTGCAAAAAAATGCCCCATCCCCCCAACATCAAAGAATTTCAAGGAAATTATTGATATTGTTGAATACTTTTATTGATACTAAACAATTAGGTGAAATTTTTTACGCGCCAATTGATGTATTTTTAGATGAGTATAATGCCCCACAACCCGATTTGGTCTTTGTCAGCAATGCCCAAAAAAGCATCATTACTCAAGATGGCATAATGGGCGCGCCCGATTTGGTGGTTGAGATTATTTCGTCGAGTTCGCTCAGGCAAGACCGAGGTAAAAAAATGAAATTATACAAAAATTATCAAATTCCTGAGTATTGGCTCATTGACCTCATTAGCCAAGCCGTTGAAGTCTATTTTTATGAAAATAATGAATATGAATTGGTTTCTTCAGCAGTTGAAAAAGGGTTAATTCAATCCAAGGTATTAACTGATTTTCAGTTTGATGTGGCGGGCTTGTTTAGTTAGCTTTGGTTCTTTACCCATTTTGAGGAAGTTCTGGCTTTATTCTAAGCCTCAACTCATTTACGCGGGCAGGCTAGACAGCCTGCATTACAATTTTCCTGAAAATCCTGAAAAGTGGTGAAGAACCTTAACTTTTATGTAAATACTGGATAATCAATGAGTTATGATATTTTATGTATTTAGCGATAGGTGAAAATTTGATTTATCAAAGAATTATTTTTGATTTGAAAAACTAGCAGCATAAATGTTTTATGATTAAAAAGTTTAATTTTTAATCAAATTTTTAAAAAATTATCAATTAATTTTCTTGCTTTTCTAGTCAATTTGATTGAATTTTGAAAACCAATTCAATGATTGAATCTAAATTTGAATATATATTCAATTAGTCTATTGACTAAATAATTATGACTAAGAAAAACAATACTGCAACTTCCTCTGTATCAGACCTTTACGAAGATTGGTTTTTGGATTATGCTTCGTATGTAATTCTTGAACGCGCAGTTCCGCATATATTAGATGGCTTAAAACCTGTCCAACGCCGCATTTTGCACGCAATGAAAAACATTGATGATGGCAGATTCAACAAGGTTGCCAACATCATTGGGCAGTCGATGCAGTTTCACCCCCACGGCGATGCCTCCATTGGTGATGCCTTGGTCAATATGGGGCAAAAAGACTTGTTGATTGACTGCCAAGGCAATTGGGGCGACTACAATACCGGCGATAGCGCGGCGGCTCCGCGTTATATTGAAGCCCGCTTATCAAAATTTGCCTTGGAAGTAGTATTCAATCCGCAAACTACCGAATGGCAAAAATCGTATGATGGGCGTAAAAAAGAACCTATTACCTTGCCTGTAAAGTTTCCATTGTTGCTGGCGCAAGGTACTGAAGGGATAGCGGTGGGTTTGGCGACCAAAGTAATGCCTCACAATTTTTGTGAATTGATTGAAGCCTCTATTGCCATTCTCAAAGGTGAAACGACCAATATTTTGCCCGATTTTCCGACCGGTGGTATTGCCGATTTTAGCAATTATAAAGGCGGAATGCGCGGCGGGCGGATTCGAGTACGCTCGCGGATTGAGGTCAGGGGCAAAAAAGAATTGGCTATCAAAGATGTACCGTTTGGTACGACGACCGGCACTTTGATTGACTCTATCCTCAAGGCAAATGATGACGGCAAAATCAAAGTCAAAAAAGTAATTGATAACACCGCCAAAAATGTAGAGGTTGTAGTCGAGTTGCATCCCGGTACCGACCCTGAGCAAATGATTGATGCTTTGTACGCCTTTACCGATTGTGAGGTCAGCATTTCGCCCAATACTTGTGTGATTGTCGAGAACAAGCCCCGATTCTTAGATGTCAATGATTTACTAAAAATTTGCACCGAAAATGCCAAGGAACTCCTGCGCCAAGAATTGGAGATTTTGAAAAAAGAATTGCTAGAGAAAATCTTGTATGGCTCTTTGGAAAAAATCTTTATCGAAAATCGGATTTATCGCAAAATAGAAGAATGTACTACTTGGGAAGACGTAATTCTCACGATTGACAAAGGGTTGAATCCTTATAAAAAACAGTTTTACCGCGAAATTACCCGTGATGACATCATTCGCCTGACCGAAATCAAAATCAAACGTATTTCCAAATATGACTCTTTCAAAGCTGATGAGTTGATGAAAGGCTGGCAAGCCGATTTAGAAGAAACCGAGAAAAATTTGTTGAATTTGACCAAATACGCTATCAATTATTACAAAACTTTATTGAAAAAATACGGTGCCGGACGCGAGCGCAAAACCGAAATTGCGACTTTTGACACCATTGATGTTACGGCGGTGGCTCTGAACAATGTGAAATTATATGTCAATCGGGAAGATGGATTTATTGGCTATGGCTTGAAAAAAGATGAATTTGTGAGCGATTGTTCGGATATTGACAATGTGATTGCTTTTACCGCCGATGGCAAATATTACATCAAAAAAATCGGCGAAAAAGTCTTTGTTGCCAAAAACATCATTCACGTTGCGATTTTTAACAAAGAGTCGCAAGAAACGACTTATAACGTGGTTTACCGCGATGGCGAAAGCGGGATAGCAATGGTCAAAAGATTCAAAATAGCCGGGGTTATCCGCGACAAAGAATACGACCTTACCAAAGGCTCGCCCAAATCCAAAGTGCTGTATTTTAGTGCCAATGCCCACGATGAAACCGAGATTGTTACGGTCAAATTATCCTCAGCCTCGACCGCCAAAAAGAAAATTTTGGAATACAACTTTGCCGATTTGGAAATCAAAGGCAAAAATGCCGCCGGTAATATTTTGACCAAATACCCCATCAAGTCAGTCGCTTATAAAGAAAAAGCCAAAGCCCCCAGCCCCAAAAGCGATTTAAAATTGTTTGAAAACGGCAAAAGTGATTGAGTAATGAATGGTAAATAATGTACCGTGAATAGTTGTTTAATCACTTGAAAAATCTGCCAGAGTAATGAGTTAATTATAAAATGTGCTAATGTGCTGATTCACCAGAGGGGGGCAAGTTGTAATACATTGATTATTAATTATTTAATAGACTTGCTACCTTCTGATTATCAGATAATTAATATACTCAAATTTTCTCAAAAATCGTCTGCACCAAAGGTCTGACGATTTTTGAGAAAATTTGATAAATATGGTATCTTATAACATAATGTATTTTTAAATAAATTTTGTAAATATCTGATAATCAATGGGTAGTAAGTCTAATAATTAATATCGTTTTAGTTTAATCCTTGAAACGCAATTAAGTCGCTGGCAAGCTGATTTATCTGCCTATTTACAAGAAATTACAGAATTACAAAGCCAAGCCAAACAATTGGTGCAAGAAAAAGAAAATTATACCCTCAAAGCTCCTGTAAGTGGTACTATTCAACAATTAAGTGGCAAGTATGTGGGTAGCTCGGTACAAATTGGCGAAGTATTGGGTTTGATTTCGCCCGATTCTACTTTATTGGTTGAGTGTTATGTTAATCCCGCAGATATTGGCTATTTGAAAAAAAGAATGAAGGTAAATTTCCAAATTGATGCCTTCAATTACAATGAATGGGGAATGTTGAGTGGCGAAATTATGGATATTGCCAATGATTTTGTATTATTGGATAAAACTCCAGTTTTTAAAGTCAAATGTCAAATCAAGCAAAATTACTTAAAATTAAAAAACGGCTATCGAGGCTACCTCAAAAAAGGAATGACCATCCGAGCTAGATTTGTGGTAGCTCGGCGTAGTCTTTGGCAAATTATCTGGGACAAAGCTGATAAGTGGCTCAACCCAACGCAAAATTCTACTCCCTAAACTCCCCTCCTCGGATGGGCTGGGGGTGGGCAACTCACGGTTACTCAAATTTAACAAATATAAATACTTGATTACCAATATGTTATAAAAAAAATAATTTAATTCCAAAAATACCTATGAACAAAACAGCCCTAAACTTAACCGAGCTAAATCTAATAGAACTTAGCCTAAGCGAAATGACTGAAACCGAAGGCGGAAGCCTCGACTTCTTGCGGAGATTGAGCTATCTGGACTTTCTCATTAGCCGAAAAGCTACTGGAAATGTAAATGAACTTGCCGAAAGAATGCAAATCAGCCGAAGCAACCTGCATTTGTACTTACGAGTCTTGCGCGAAGACCTGCAAGCCCCAGTCAAGTATTGTCGCAAAAGCCAAAGCTATTCATATAGCGAAGAATGGAGCTTGGAAAAAGGCTTGAAAAATCAAAAAATAATTTAAAAATATTTCCTTCAGTCCAAAAATATTGGACTGAACCCACTGATATTTGTACTCGGTTTGCAAACCCAAGCGGCGATGCCGAAAACCGCACCCAACCGAGTAGGCAATAAAATTAAATTTTGAACATAGCAATGGAAAAATTAAATTTAGACCAACTAGATTTGGTAGAAATGAATGAGCAGGAGCTTCTAGAGAATGAAGGAGAGGGCAGCATTAAAGATGGTTTGATTGGCTGGGCAATTGGAAAAATTATGGACGGAGTTCTTTATTATGGACCAGCAGTTTATAGTGCAAAACCAGCTAGAACAAGCGAACTTGATGGCTACGATAGTTGGATGTAAAATGTAATTAATTTATAGTTTGAAGGTATATTCTGGCAACTAGAATATATCTTCTTCTGAAATATAAACTATACTTATAAATGATGAGTTTCATTCTTCAAATCTTAATTTTGTTAAGAGGTTTCGTCTTAAACCCTAGTAATTCAAAAAAATACATACCGTCAAATCAGTTGGATAATGTATTTTGTTTAATCACACTCATCATTTTTTGTGCTATATATGCTATTTTGATGATATTATTTTCTCTTTTGCTTGAATTTTTGGATTTTATCAATCTTCAAGAAGTTTTTAGAGAAAGAAATCAATCGAATTATATTATTCTAGCGGTTTTATTAGTGCCTATTTTGGAAGAAATAATTTTTAGACTTCCTTTATTGCATCCTAAGTTTTTAGGTATTTCAATAGTAATTCTACTACTCACTTACTCTGCTGAACTATATTCTTCTATAGTTCAAACACAAGTTTTGATTTCTATTTTCCTTGGTTTAGTTGTTTTTTTAGCCTTGATTATATCGTTTTTTTTTCTGATTAAACCCAATAAATTACTGTTATTCTTGGCAAAAAAACCTAATGTTGTTGTATATATATCAGTATTCATTTTTGGTTTTAGCCATCTATTTGTCAACGCCAATATATTATCCTTTTTAGTATTTGGATTTTTATTATTCTTTAGCACAGTCCATATTTTATTGGGCTTTACTTTAAGTTTTATCCGAATCAATATGGGATTCTTGTGGGCAATTATCGGTCATTCAGCCTATAATTTTGCAATAATTATTATCACCTCATTTCTAACGACATTTTGAAGTAATACAAACAATCTATACCAACAATTTATTTATGAATAGAGAATCAAGAGTTATTGATAGTCAATGAATTATATATTTTAAATTGCTACTTAAAATCCTAATTAACTGATTGCTCAAGATTATTTTCAATAATTTTTACCTAAAATGAAAAAAAAACACCTCATCATCTTTATCCTTGCCGTTTGTTTGTTTTGCCTGAGTGCGGCACTCATCGGTTGGAGTTTGGGTTATGACTATGCCAAGTGGGTAAATTCGCAAACTCCTCATCGTCAGACAATTAAATCTAAATGAAACGGGGTACAAAAATCCGGCAACACGATATGACCGATTGCGGAGCCGCTTGCTTGGCTTCGGTAGCGGCGCATTATGGTTTGCAGATGCCCATTGCCCGCATCTGGCAGTTGGCTTCTACCAACCAGAGGGGTACCAATATTTTGGGCTTGTTGGAAGCTTCGCACAAGCTCGGGCTTTGCCGACAGCCGGAAAACGCGCCCTGCAAACCAAAGAAGCTCAATATCTAACAATCAGGTTTTTAATAACGAATAGCCTTACCATTGGATTTCAAGATTTTTTGGTCTTGATAAACCAATTCACCATTCAAAATCACATAGTCAATGCCTTCCGAAAATTGATTGGGATTGGCTACGCTGGCTTTGCCATTGATGGTTTTGGGGTCAAAAATAGTAAGGTCGGCTATTTTGCCTTCGGCAATCACACCGCGATTGTCCATTGCGCCGCGCATCAGTTTTGCCGGTAGAGTAGTTACTTTGGAAAGGGTTTTCTCAAGGCTCATTCCCATTTTGATGCCGTGCCTTACTGCCGTGGCAAAACAACCCGCGCCACGGGGGTGATTATTGGCTTTGGGTTCGTGTTCGATGCCTCCATCGGAGCCAATCATACAAAAGTCGGTTTGGAGGGCTAAATTGACCGTTTTTTCCATTGGCATTGTGCCTTCGGGTACCGCCACCAGCAATCCGGCGCGGTTGCGGTAGGCATTAAATTTGGCGCGATTGAGTTTTTCGCCCGTGCCTACTACGGTCAAGTCTTCGGGTTTGAGCTTGAAGCGTTGTTCCCAGCCCGGGTCAAAGCGTTTGGAAATCAAATAAGTAGCCCAGTAGCTGTAAGGATATACGCAAGTGGTGATTTCTAAGCCCGAATTGTTGGCGTTTTGAATCAGGTCGAGGGCTTTGGACATATTGAATGTGCCGCCGGTGGAGTGCAAATGGTCAATATGAATCCTTGCGCCACTGTCTTGGGCAAGTTTGATGGCTTCTTTTACGCCTTCCAACTCGGTTTCTTCGGCAGAGTAACGGAGGTGCAAAAAGTAGGGGCGATTGTATTTTTGAGCGAGTTTGGCATAAGCCAATAGCTCATTGTAAGGGGTAGGCTGGTATTCAATGCTGTGGCAAACTCCAATTGCGCCTTCTGCCAAGCCTTTTTCGGTATATTTGAGGCGGTCAGCCAGAGCCGCAAATCGGAGGCGCAAAATCATTACAAATACGCCTACTCCATAATTGACATAGTGAGGTAAGGGGTCAAACTTGGCGTGAAACTGCGCCGGATAAGCCGCCCCACCGTGCATTTGCAAAACGGTGGTAGCTCCATCGGTTAGTTTATATTTTTCAAAAGTGCGATAAGTAGTTTCGGGGCTACCGGCATTGTCGGCAAGAATATCAATGAATCCCGGGCTGACAATCTTGCCGGTAGCGTCTATTTCGGTTTTGCCTTTGAGGGCTACCGAGCTGATTTTCAATTTGTTGTCCCAAGTAACCCCTACCGAAACCGGTTTGATTTGATTGTCGGTATATACTTTGCCATTGTTGATAGCAATTTTGAAAGTAGTTTGGTTGTCTTGCCCAAAAACTATTTGGGGGCTAAGTGCCAAAGCCGAACCCAAAGCAGTAATTTTTTGCATTGCCGAGCGGCGATTTATCAATGCGTTTTGGGGTAGATTGTTTTCTGTTTGATTCATACAAGCAAATATTAAAGGTTGTAAAGATAAAACGAAATTGACAGATGTGCTAATGTGTGGGTGGGTGGTGGTGAATGACAGATTTGTTGCAAAAAACAAAAAAAAGTTTGAATCTTAAGATTCAAACTTTTTATAATTATTTGATAATCAATTAGTTATGAATTTATTTGTCTCTTCTTGTTTTAAATCAAGATTAAGGAATAGGTAAGACTTTTTTGTCTTTGAAAGTCGAGAGAATCACCATTGATTGCATATTGCTAATTTCTTCGATTTCAGAGATTTGTTCCAAAATCAATTTTTGATAAGATTGGATATCGGCGGCTATGACTTTGAGCAAAAAATCGCAAGAGCCGGTAATGTGGTGGCACTCTATCACGTTGTCAATTTTGCTGATTTTGTCGACAAAAGCGTCCAAAACCGATTTTTTATGGCTTTGCAAAAATACTTGAACAAAGGTTTGTACACCCAAGCCTACTTTGTTGGTATCTAGGATAGCGTGATAGCTTCTGATTAAGCCCAAATTTTCCAATTTTTTGACACGCTCGAGAGTTGGGGCGGGCGAAAGTCCAATGTCTTTTGAGAGTTGGGCATTGGTTATCTTGGCGTTTTCTTGCAAGATTTGCAAAATTTTGCGGTCGGTTGCATCCAATTTAATGGCTTTCATTTATATAAAAATTTTAAGTTGAAAAGTAAATATTTTAAGAAAAATCGGATTATACAAAATTTTATTCCGAAATGAAATAAAATAACTAAATTTTCCCCAAAAAAAAATATTTTTTTTCAGAAAACATACATTTTTCCAAATAAATTTAATGAAATTATTGATTTTTAGGAATTTAAAACGAATAAATAAGCGTAAAAAACAATTTTTACGATTTTTTTGAAAAACTTTTGGGCAACGAACCAAATATTTTATTAGTAATGATATAGTGTCAATAGTTCGGACAGTTTTTGGTTTCTAGTTCCGAGTTTTTTGTTAAGTCCTTGATAATCAGTCAGTTACAAGAAATATCTGAAATGACATAACTAGCTGACCGTGTCCGCCTTTGGAGGATAATCAGCCAGAGACAGACACAGTCAATTACTTATAAAAACTGTCCGAAGTATTGTATTTACTTACTCGATATTTCTTTGAACAAACTCAATAGGCGGTCGTTAGGCTCAAGACCGTTGTTTTTGGATTTGAAATAATCTTTGAATAATTCCAAGCGGTCTTTGTTCAAATCAATGGTTTGGGTATTGGTCAGCTCGCCGTTTTTAAATTTCACTTCGGGAATGATGGCTTTGATACCCGCGTGGAGCGAGTTGAGGTGGCGGCGTTCTTGGGCGGTCAGGTAGTGGTCAGTTACCATTGTAATCTCTACCAAGGCATCTTGATTAAAGGTCAGCCACTCTTCGGCGGCTTCGATGCTCTCGAAGCGTTGGCGGAGCAGTCGCTTGCCTTTGGTGAGCTTAATCGCCTGATAATCAGCCGGTTTGCCGGCTTCTGCCTCAACAATGATTACATATTTGTCTTGATTGGCTTCGGCAAAACTGTACGCCAAAGGACTACTGCTATACACAATCGGACAAGGTTGCGTATCAACGGTTTGCTTGCGGTGCAAATGTCCCAAAGCCACGTATTGCATTTGTGCCGGAAACTGGCGGGTATAAATAGCTTGCGCCCCCCCAATATGTAAAATCGATTTTTCTTCGTCCAAATCTTCCTCTACTGCTTCTTGCCCTTCTTGAATTACAAATAGATGCGCAATAAGCATATTAATTCCTTGATTATCGCAGTATTTGTCGGCTAACTCCTGCCATTTTTGTTGCAAAAGTTGGCGCAGTTCATCTTCGCGGTTTTCCATTCCCAAATACGTCTTGAGGCGCAATTCATTGGCATAAGGCGTGAGCAACAAGCGCAAAGGGCTGGCATACTGGGGCAATTTGAGTTCCAAAAAGCCCGGTTCTGAGCGTATCAGTTCTACTTCGGAGGTTTCTAGTTTGAAAGGGTGAATGTGGGTATAAGGATAACCCGCCAAAAAAATTCCACATTCCAAAGCCAAAGGCTCAGGGGCTTCAATCCTATCGGGCGAGTCGTGATTACCGGCAATGGCAATGACGGGGCGCGCACCGTCTTTGGCAAGTTTTTTCAAGGTTTTGTAAAACAAAGTTACGGCTTCGGTGGGCGGGGTATAAGTGTCGTATAAATCACCGGCAATGATGACGGCATCTACTTTTTCGCGGTCGGCAATTTCGCAAATTTCTTGCAAAACTTCTTTTTGCTCATCTAGGCGCGAGTAGTTGTCTAGTTTTTTACCCAAGTGCCAATCGGCGGTATGGAGGATTTTCATAAATTTCTACTGTTTTGAATCGCAATTTAAGGATTCATTGCTAATTGTGCAAATAAAAAACTTCACTCATAATTCATTTAATCAATTGATTATCAATAGATTATATGAAGTCGATTGTACTTGATTAGGATTGGGAATTATTGATTTATACACAAGCAAAAGGTTTTTTTTTGCCCGAGGAGACTTTAGGCTACTTCGGCAAAGTTTTAAACTTTGCCGAAGTTCAGAGCCAAGTGATTTTGGGGGTAGAAGATTAAAAATCAGATTTATCCAGCTTATTGAATTTTGCCTTCGCGCCACAATTCAATGATTGGATACCAAACTTGTTCATACTCGGGAAACCGAACCAGCGTGTAATAATCTTCGGAAAATTGATTGGGTTTGCGCGCAAAAGAAAATTTGATTTCCGAAAAACTGGCGGTTTGGGTATAAAACCAATATTCGGCATCGTTGGCGCGAATAATTCGACTGGGTGCGCCATAGATGATATAAATCATACCCATATCGGTTTTCCAGCCTTCTTTGTAGCTCGTAAATTTTTCGTTGGCAAGTTTTACGCGGCGGTAGTATTCTCGAATAATGTATTTGGCGGTTTTGACATTGCCCGACATCAGTTTCAGCCAAAATTTATCCATTTCTTTTTTGGTATCGGCATTGCTACGCAATTGATTGATTTCTTCTTCGGTCGTGATATAGGTGAGTGGGTCTATCAAATCAACCAACTTGCTGAGTTTGGGGTAGCGTCTTTCGCCCACATAAAAACTCAAGCCATAATAAGTCGTAGTATCAGCCTGTACAAAATACAAACCGGGCTGGGAAAATTGTAAACCGCGATGGCTATTGACCGAAAAAGTGCTATCAACTTTAAGATTTTGGGTGATGTTTTTGTTGCTTAGAGCCATCGGCGGCGAGGCGGCTTCAAAGTTATGTTTGTAGTATTTGATATACAAACGTCGATTTTGGTCACGTACATCACGAATTTGAAAAGTATCTTTGGTCATCAAAAAATTGCTAAAGCGCGGTGCGCTGCCGGTGGCATCATACAAGCTGTAGCGTTCGCGGATTTTGGTAACGGTAAAAGAAAGCGGAATATCCTCAACAATTTTTTGGCGGGTTTTCAAATCCCAAATCTCGAGAATCAAAACCGCCGTGATAATCGGGCGTTTGCCAAAATTGAAACTGGCATAAAATAATTTATCTTTTTTGAGAATGGGTTTTTCGGCAATTTTTACTCTGCCGGTATCAATAAAATCGCGGCTGGCATAATTGGGCAGCAAGCCATACACAAAAGCAAATTCTTGCTTAAGATTTTCACTATCACCTTGGTTGGCAAGTCGCGGAATATCCAATTCCAGAAACACTCTCAGGCTGTCGCCATCTTCCAACACTCGATGATTACAATTCATTTTTCGGTTCAAAACCTCCATCATTTCGGGGGTTTGGGTAGTAGTTTGCGTATTATTGGGATTGTTTCGATTCAAAACCTCGGTGCGTTGGCGGGCTGAAAAGCACGAAGACAATAAAAAAATGAGCAATAACAAATTAAAAAATGGACTTAGCTTGGCGTAGCGCATATTAGATTGAAAATTAAACATTGAATAATATGGTATAAAATAATTAATGGGTCAATAAACAATAGAAAATAAGCAAGAACAAAAACAGCGCATTTCAAATTTAGGAACTTGTATATTTACCTATATTTTACCTTTTGCAGCAAGGATTGTAGAAAGGTCTTTGGTTATTTTGGGAAAAAATTTGTATAATCACTTGATAATCAGCTTATTAGCTTCAAAATTTAAAACAAATTAATTCATTATTTATTCAAATCTACTAAAACCTCCGCAAATATTAGCTTACTATTGCCCAAAATAAGCTAAATTTGCCAATTGATTTACTAAATTTTAAAAAAATATGAAAATTCTTAATCCTAAATATACCGAAAAATCGACAATTGCCCAACTCAAACAAGACTTTCAAACGGCTTTCCCTTACAAACATTTGGTAATGGAAGATTTTTTGACCCTCGATTTTGCCAATACTGTTCACGACAACTTCCCTTCTATCGAAAAACTCAACAAACACTACAATGGTTTGAATGAGCGCAAATCGGAAGGCTCTAATTTTTCGGATTTTCATCCGGCACTTAGCGAACTACGCCAACTAATAATGTCCAAAGAATTTGCCAATTGGATGGCAGAAGTAACCGGTATTACCGAAATTTTTGTAACTGACGACAAATTGGGGACGGGTTTGCATCAAGGTTCAAATGGTAGTTTTTTGGATATTCATATTGATTTTAACATTCACGCCGAAAAAAACGTGCATCGCCGCCTCAATATGTTGATTTATATGAACAAAGACTGGCAACCCGAATACGGCGGAGATTTGGAAATGTGGGATGCCAAAATGACCAAATGTGAGAAAAAAGTAGCCCCAATGTTTAATCGGGCGGTAGTATTTGAGACCAATGAAATATCCTATCACGGCTACTCCAAAATCTCGGTACCCGAAGGTGTAACGCGCAAATCATTTTATTCTTATTTTTATACGGCTTTGCGCGAAGATGCTTCCAAATACCACGATACCGTATTTCGCCCCAAACCCGAAGACAGCGTAAGCAAAAAAATCGGAACCAATCTCAAAGAAAGCATTAAAAACTTCACCAAAGCCCAATTGAAAAAAATCGGGATAAATATTTAATTCGTTGTTTTTAAAAGCTCTATAACTCAATAGTTCGGACAGTTTCTGGTTTCTAAACCCCCTGCTCCGCCAGAGGCGGAGGTTTTTTTCCGATTTTTTTGGTTCTTCACCACTTTTCAGGAATGAGAATCTTTTTTCTGAAATTTATCAATTTCAGTGATTCTGAGCATTAATGAACCAAGCGATAGCTTGGTGAAAT
>JALONJ010000608.1 GCA_025455045.1 Microscillaceae bacterium
CAATTTTATTTTAAACATAATTTATAATTTATCGAAAAAATGTATTTTTTACATTATAATTAGTTGATTATCAATTAGTTATAAAAATATTCACGTTAACTTATTGACCGTGTCTGCCTCTGGCTGACAATCAAATATTTACGAGTCATTTATTTGGCAAAAGGGGTATCATTGATATTATTTAAAAAAATAGGGTAGTGCCACAGATGTAATGCTGAAAATTACCTCAATACCTTTTCACTAATAATGTTCAGCATTATATTTAAGGCACTACCAAAAATAGGATTGGGTGAAAAAACTTAAAATAAATTTTACTTTCTATCTTGGTAATAAGTACCTGATTATCAGTTGCTTATAACTAATATCATTTAATTTACCACCAAGTTCACTATTTAGGCACCAAGAAACCCAAAGTTCTTCGGGTACTTTGTGGTCATTTTCTTAGTGTTCTTAGTGTTTAAATAGTTTATTTTTGGATTAGCTTTTGCAAATAAAATTTATATAAGTGTTTGATTTACAGATGTTTATACCACTTTTAATAAAACAATTTAACAGCCGAGCTGGAGGCAGTTCAACAAGAAGCCAAAAATTTATTTGGTAGCCTGAGTCTTGCCCAATTCAATTTCAAACCTTCGGCGCATAGCTGGAGTATTGCCGAATGTATGAAACATTTGTTGATTATTTATCAAAGCCGTTATCAAGCCCAATTACAGAAAAAAATGACTACCAATCACGCGCACGGCAGGCAAAAAAACTATCGCTCGACTTGGGTAGGCAGGCTTTTGATGGGTTTTGTAAATCCCCAAAAAAAACGCAAAATACCTACCCTCAAAAGTTTTACGCCTAGCGAGAGCGCGTATGATATGCGCCTACAAACCGAATATTGGGCGTATTTGCAAGAATTACAAAACTATATTGCTCAGGCTGATGGCTTGGACTTGAATAAAATAAAATTGGGTACTTCGCTATCCGATTGGTTGCCTATGAATTTGGGCGATTATTTTCAAGTGGAGGCTTATCATCATCGTTTGCATTTGGAGCAAGCCAAGCGAGTAATGCAAAATCCGCAGTTTCCGCAATGATTTTTAAGATTAACCTTCTTTTGAAAAAAATTAAAAGGTTTTTTTTTAAAATTAGCTTTGATTTTCGGCTATTTCAAACTAATTTTATTTCTAAGAGTTGATAAGCATAAAGTTTGCTTGATAATTAGTGATTCATTTGGTTTTTGGTATCGGTTTTTTAGCTTCTAGCTAATCGATTGATAATCAGATGATTATAAAAATTTCTAATTATTAATTTCTAATTACTAGGCTTGTGCGCCGCTTGCGAAATATATTTATTCAAAAATGACGGTTTTAATTTAATGGGATTTTTAATGAGCTTTTCGGACTTCGCAAGGCAATGAAATTACACACACGATACATTATTTTGATTGTAGGCATACTTGGGCATTTGCCGATACAAGCCCAAACTACCGTTCAATTGGATAGCTTGACCAAATTGTTGGTAACTGCGCAAGACAGCCAAAAAGTCAATCTACTCAACCAATTGGGCGATGGCTATGCCAATACTGATGTCATCAAATCTATCCAATATTCGCAAAATGCGCTTGAACTTGCCGAAAAACTAGCTTTTGGGCGCGGAGTGAGTCGTAGCAACTGGCTTCTGGCGCAACGCCACTGGGAAATAGCCGATTATCCCCACGCCCTTCATTATGCTTACGCTTGCCTCAAAGCCAGCCAAAAAAACCGCGACCAAGCCCAAATCGCCGATGCTTGGAACATCATTGGCATCATCAACAATGCTCAAGGCAATGCTCAGAGTGCCATCAAAAACTTTGAAAAATCGCTCAAAATGCACGAAACCATCGGCAATTCCGTAGGGCAAGCCAAGGTTTTGAACAATATTGGCGAAGTATATAAAACCAAAAAAGACTTTGCGCAAGCCCTCAAGTATTATTTTCAAGCCTTGCGTATCAACGATAAAGTCAATTTTAACCCGGGGCGGGGCGTATGCCTCAACAACATTGGCGAGATTTATTTAGCCCAGCAAAACTATGCGCAAGCCTTAGAATATTTTGTTAAGTCTTTGAAAATCAAGGAATTAACCAACAACAAACGCAGTTTGGCAAATACCCTCAACAACCTAGCACTTACCTACAAAAAAATCAATGAATACCCCAAAGCTCTCCAACACGCCCAAACCGCCCTCGAGACCGCTACTCAAGGCAAAGCTCTCGCCGATATGGTGCGGGCTAATCAAATACTAGCCGAAATTTATGGCGAAAACCAAGATTTTGCCAAGGCTTATGAATACCAAATTCGCTATAATCAACTCCACGACAGCTTGTTTAGTAAAGAACGAGCCGAAAAAATCAATGAACTACAGACCCGCTTCGAAACTCAAAAACGTGAACAAAGAATAGAAATGCTCGAGACCAAACGCCAACGCGATAGGCTCATTATTGGGGTCATTAGCTTGGCTTTGTTATTGGCTTTGGGGGCGGTTTTCTTCTTTTATCAAATTATGAATTATCGCAAGCAAAAAAATCAGGTGATAGTGCAACAAAACCGCGAACTGCGCGAGGCTAAAGAAGAAGTGCGCCAAACCAATGAAGAATTGATGGCGGTCAATGCCAATTTGGAAAACATTGTCAAAGAACGTACCCTCAAAATACGCCAAACCAATCAGGAACTCAATTTGGCAAATCGAGAGTTGGATATTTTTATTTATCGAGCCTCACACGACTTCAAAGCCCCCTATGCCAGTCTATACGGCTTGATTAATTTGGCTAAATTACAAACCTCAGACGACACCTTGCACGATTTATTGCAACGAATGGAAAATACAGTCATCAAAGGCGATACTATGCTCTCGAAAATGTTGATGATGAATACCATCAATCACAAAAGCCAGAAAAACTTAACCAAACTACAAGTAGTTGATTTTCAGACACTTATCGCTGAAGTGGTTGCCCAAATTCCCGGACAAATTACCGAGCAAACCGAAATAGAATATCGGGTAGAAATAGCTCCTGACCTGCATTATGTTTCGGATAATGAATTGATACTCATTATTTTACAAAATTTGATTGAAAATGCCGTGTATTATTCATTCGAGAACCACGAAACCAAATCAATCATTGGTATCAAAGTCCAAAACTTAGACAAAAACCTGCAAATCGAGGTCTGGGACAATGGCATTGGTATTTCGGAAGACTATCAAAAAGATATTTTCAAAATGTTTTTTCGGGGTTCCGAACTCTCCAAAGGCAATGGCTTGGGCTTGTTTGTGGTCAAAAAGGCTTTGGAAAAATTGAAAGGCAAAATCAAAGTCGAGTCCAAACTCAATGAATATACTTGTTTTACCATTGCCTTACCTCTGGTCGCAACTGCGGTAAATGAAGCAGTAAGTAAGTAATTGATTATCAGGCGATTAGCTAAGTAATTGAGCTAATTCAATCGATTTTGACGTTGAATCTCGACTAATTTATCCGATTCAAAAATGGCTTGCGGCGAAATAACCTGCTTATTTTTAAAAACATAATTAACGTGAATATTTTGAAATATATTAAAAAAGTACAAAAAATTAAATTTTTAAAAAAGCAATCCAAAATCCCCCAAGTCGTCATCCTGCGTGGAACT
>JALONJ010000609.1 GCA_025455045.1 Microscillaceae bacterium
CACAAAGAAGCACCAAGGTCTTGGTGGACTTTGTGGGTATTTTCTTGGTGTTCTTGGTGTTTAAATAGTTTATGCTTGCCTTAGCTTTTGCAAATGAAATTTATGTAAATGCTTGATTATCAGGTGTTTATGGTGCTTTTAACAACAACAATTTAATTACTTGAAAACTCGCCTTTGGCGGAACACGCCCACCAAAGGCGGACACGTCAAGATTTTATCAAAAAATATTATGCACATTGTTTTGTTCTTGTTACTAACAATAGTTCGGACAGTTTCTAGTTTCTAAGCCCCCTGACCCGCCAAAGGCGGGGGTTCTTCTCCGAGTTATTTACTAAGTGCTTGATTATCAGATAGTTATAAAAAATATTTGAAATAGCATAACTAGCTGATAATCAATTGCTTATAAAAACTATCCAAAGTATCGTTTTTAAAAAGTTTACTTTATTTTGTACCTATTCCTAAGTTTACACAAGTAATAAGTTAATCATAAGATGTGCTGATGTGCTAATGTAATCCATTGATTATCAATTAATTCATAAATTCAATTGTTTACTTTATTTTATTCTTGTTCACAAAGAACACAAAACCATTTACTTTGTGCGTCTTTGTGGGTATTTCTTAGTGAACTTTGTGGTAAAATCAGCTTTTAAAATGGCTAACTTGGGCTTTCAAAAGTCTATTTATTATCGATAATTTTTTCTTCATTCCTTAAAAGTGCTGAAGAACCTACTTGAAGTTATAAATTATTGATAATCAATGATTTATAAAAATTATACCACAGCCTGTCTAGGCTGTGATACATTCCATTTGTCAAAAGTCAAAGATTATCAAGCAATTATAAAAGTAGCCGAGGCTTTAGCCGAAGAAAATAAAAAATGTATAAAGTATTGATTACCAGTAATATAACTTTGGCTAAAGCCGAAACTACAGATATTTTTAACTCGGAACTAGACACTCTGCCCGAACTATTGTTAGAATACAGCTAGAATTTTCGTGAAAATGGATAAAAAAGTAAATTCCAGCAAAAGTTAAAAGATGTTAATTACAAGCGAAAAAGTTGTTTTTGCCGTATTTTTGTAAGATAAGATAGTAATACTTTGATAATGAAAGGCAAAAATCTAAAATATTTTATCGTCCTGCTTACTTTGGCTCTCATAGGCTTGGTGGCTTTGCAATTTTATTGGGTTACGGTAGCTTTGGAGGTAAACCACGATACTTTTGAACACGACGTTCACGAAGTACTCGACGAAGTAGCCAGCCAGTTGGAGCAAAAAGAGATTTTGTATTTGGTCAATGATTACTCACCCGAAAACAACCAATCGCTGACTGCCGATGTGCTGAATAAAATGCAAATCCTTGCCAGCCTTGATTCACCTAAAAATAAACCTCATAACCTTATTGCCCAAACCCCCAACCGTACTACCAACCCAAACCCCAAAACGGAGGTGCGCCTCAATGCCCAACCCCTAGGCTCAATCATTTTGGAAGAAACTGCCTTTAGCCAATCTACAGTAGATTCTTTGTTGAGTAATATTTCGCAAGTCAATGTTTTTCAAAATGAATACCGCCCTTTGGGGAGTGCGCTCGATTCAGCCGATAACCTGTTTCAAGTAAGCTTGATAGCCGATACGCTCAAACGCAAGCGCAAAAGCTCGCAAATTGTGTTTTCGGAACCCGGGCAATCCAGCATAGGCAAAATTTGGATTGATAGCAACTATACCAACTTGTCAGCCAATCAGGTGCTACGCCTCAATATTGTTGAACAAAATTTGATTCCCAAAAAAGATGCCTCTGCCGCGATACAAATCCGTTCAAATCCCAAATACGATTTGAAACAAAACTACTTGCCCAGCCAGCCCAAACCCAAAGAAGTGGTCAAAATTAACAATAAAAAGGATTTGGTAACTTATGTAATAGACCGTTGGCGCGACCGCCAAACCCAAATCCGTGAGCGTTTGAATCAGAAACTGATTGATTCTTTGTTGCACCAAGCCACCGAAAACAAAGGCATTGAACTCAACTATGAGTTTATGGTAGAGTACCGCCCCAATTATTTTGCCGACAGCCTTGCCCAAATCAAAAAATTGGCGAATAACAAAAACTCCAAACTGAGTAATTTCAAATCCCCTCCCACAAAATCGGTAGAATATCTGTTTTGTGAAAACGACCAAAAACGCCAACAGATTCTTTCGGCGGGTATGCACGTCAAGCTATTTCCTACCGAAAGCCTGAGCAATCCGCCGATATTGCACATTTATTTTCCCAATGAAGAAGCCTATATTTTGCGCAATATGTGGTGGATGTTTGGCTCGTCTTTGCTGTTTATTGGTGTTGTATTGTATTGCTTTTTTCAGGCTATTTCAACGATTTTGCGCCAGAAAAAAACCTCCGAAATTACTACTGATTTTATCAACAATATGACCCACGAACTCAAAACCCCTATCTCAACGGTGGCTTTGGCTTGTGAGGCTTTGCAAGACCCCGACATCAAACAATTGCCCAACCAACACGACCGCTATCTCAACATCATCAAAGAAGAAAACGAGCGATTGGGCAGGCAAGTCGAGAAAGTATTACAAATAGCCCGCTTGGATAAGGGCGATTTTAAGCTCAAAATTTGTGAGGTCAATGTACATCAGATTATCAATCAAGCAATTCGAAACATCGCCATTCAAATTGAAAGTCGAGGTGGTACAATCGAGACCAAGCTCCACGCTACCCTACCCTTGATAGATGCCGATGAAGTGCATTTGTGCAATATGATTCACAATTTGCTCGATAATGCCAATAAATATTCGCCCGAAATGCCTCATATCACCGTAAAAACCGAAAATGCTCCCAATGGCATTTATATCAGCATCATTGACCAAGGTTTGGGAATGGCAAAAGAACATTTGACCAAAGTATTTGATAAATTTTATCGGATACCCACCGGCAATATCCACAATGTCAAAGGTTTTGGTTTGGGCTTGAGTTATGTAAAGACAATGGTTGATGCCCACCACGGACACATTAACGTGCAAAGCGAACCCAATAAAGGCAGTACTTTTACAATTCAATTGCCTTATAAATACGTAAAAATCTAAAAGTGGGTGGTATTTCAAAAATTATCATAGCTTTTTACCCATTTTCAGGAAATTCTGGCTTTATCCTAAACCTAACGTAAATGTGGTTCTTCACCACTTTTCAGGAGTGAAAATCTTTTTTCTGAAATTTATCAATTTCAGTGATTCTGAGCGAAGCGAAGAATCTGAAACTCTTGATAATC
>JALONJ010000152.1 GCA_025455045.1 Microscillaceae bacterium
GAGCATTATCAATTACTACACCAATTAAAAATAATGATAGTTAAGTGATTGATTATCAGCACTTTAAAATTCTGTAGGGAGATTAGCCTTCGGAGGGGGCTAGAGGGAGGCTCATCTCCGCTTCTTAAATAAATAAAACCATCATACCCCTAAAAAAGTGATATTATGAATAGCAACGATACCTTAGAACTGATAGAGCGTTATTATGAGGGCAAGCTCAATGCAACAGAACAAGCCGAGTTTGCCCAAAAACTGCGTGATGAACCTGCTTTTGCCCAAGCCGTAGCCGAGTATGAAACCCTGATGCGCGGATTTTCGCACTATGCCGAGCGGCTTAGTTTACAAAAAAAAATAAATGAATTTCATCAAGAATTGAGTTTGGAAGGTGCTGATAATCAATTGATTATAGGCAAATCTCAAAATAAAAACCTTTGGCGGAAATATGCTCCGGCTCTGACTTTGGCGGCATCGGTGGCACTTATTTCCATTTTTACGACCATTTTTACGCTCAATTCTTTGCGCAATTGGGAAAAAGAACAAACTGCCCAATATCGCGCCTTGCGCCGCGACCTCCAAGAAGTAAAAAAAGGGCAAAACGAAAGCCCGGAAGCTACTGCTTATTCTAGCAAACCAACCAAGCAATACGGGGCAACTGCCTTTGTGGTGTCGGCAAACGGGTATTTGATTACCAACCAACACGTAGTCAAAAATGCCGATTCTATCCAAATTGAGGCTCAAGTAGCCGGTAAAATCCAAAAGTTAAGTGTAGAGGTGGTGTATGTGGACTCAAAAACCGATTTGGCGGTTTTGCAAGTAATTGACAAAAATTTTAAAGGGTTTCCCAATTTACCCTACGCTTTTCGAAGTGTGGAAGCTGATTTGGGCGAAGAAGTTTATACTTTGGCTTATCCCCGCCGTGAGTTGGTCTATGGCGAAGGGGCTATCAGTGCCAAAACCGGCTACAAGGGCGATACTACGGCGTACCAAATCTCTATTCCGGTCAATCCGGGCAATAGTGGCAGTCCGTTGTTGGATAATATGGGCAATGTAATCGGTGTGGTATCGGGCAAACAAACCAATATGGAAGGCGCAACATTTGCCGTCAAAGCCAAATATCTGCTAACTTTGTTTGCAAAAATCAATCAAAAAAAGCCCCAACTCCCCCTATATCAACCCCAGTGGAATTATATTCAGTATTTGCGCCGCCCCGACCAAATCAAACATTGGCAAAATTTTGTATTTGAGGTTAAGGTGTTTGATAGTAAATAAAAGTAGTTTTTGTGATTCATTGATTATCTATAATTTTTGCATCTTTGATACTTCAATACTTTATATACATTTTATAACTCATTGATTATCAGGTACTTACAAAACCAATGATTTTAAGTTAATTGTCTGATTTTCAACTACTTAACCCAAAAACCCCTGCGGGGCAGGAGGCTTAGGAACTAGAAACTCGACGAACAATTGTTACTTGGTAAAAATCGGCTATTATTTGTCAATGGTTCGGGCAGTTTCTAGTTTCTAGTTCCGAGTTATTTAGTAAGTACTTGATTATCAGCTAGTTACAAAAAACACCTAAAATAGCATAACCTGCTGATTGTCAATTACTTACAAAAACTGTCCGAAGTATTGATTTGTCTTACTTGGAAAAAAATCTTAGGATAGATAAAACTTAATTTTTTCACTAAAATCCCTTTAATTTGCCTTTTAGTAACAAGAACAAAATAATGTGTACAATATTTTTTGATAGTCTATTGACATACCTTGCCTCTGGCGGACTTTGACTAATTAAAAAACTATTTGTTCTACATTATTCATTACTTAATTTTCTTGTCCAATGGTTAGTTTTTTTGTTTAAATTCAAGTATTTTATGATACCCATAGATTTACGCAGTGATACTGTTACCCAACCTACGCCCGAAATGCGCGAAGCGATGTTTGCCGCGCCATTAGGCGATGACGTGTATGGTGAGGACGAAACTGTAAACGCGCTTCAGACCAAAATAGCCGAGATGTTTGGGAAAGAAGCGGCTTTGTTTTGCCCTTCGGGAACAATGACCAATCAAATTGCCATCAAAGTTCTTACTCAGCCCCTCGATGAAGTCATTTGCTACAAAGGCGCGCATATTTATAAATACGAAGGAGGCGGAATGTTTTTTAACTCTCAGGTATCGGTCAAGCTCCCCGAAGGCAATCGTGGTCGCCTCGCCCTTGATGATATTTTGAAAAACATCAATCTTGAAGACGTGCATTTTCCCAAAACTCGCTTGGTAGCTCTGGAAAATACCGCCAATCGGGGCGGAGGGGCTACTTATACCGCCGCGCAAGTTGAGGCTATAGCCCGAGTTTGTCAGCAAAATAAGCTGGGTCTTCACCTCGACGGAGCGCGTATTTTTAATGCTTTGGTTGCCAACGAAGAACACCCCTTTGAACACGGTCAATATTTTGACACCATTTCGGTTTGTTTGTCCAAAGGTTTGGGCTGTCCGGTAGGTTCGGTTTTGTTGGGTAGCCAAGAAATCATCCAGCAAGCCAAGCGGATTCGCAAAGTATTGGGAGGTGGGATGCGCCAAGCCGGTTTTTTGGCGGCGGCGGGTATTTATGCTCTAGACAATCACATTTATCGCCTCGCCGAAGACCACCAGCGCGCCAAAATCATTATGGAAGAACTCATCCATTTGAATTTTATAGAATCCATAATGCCCGTCGAGACCAATATTGTGCTTGCCAATACCCGTAGTAGTGAAGATTTACTCAGATTTTACCATTATTTGCGCGATAATCACGTCAAAATTGGGCTTACCGAAGCTACTCAATTTAGAATGGTTACTCATCTCGATTTTGACAACCGACAATTGAATCGTTTGGTAGAATTGATTAGAGATTATGAATAAATGAAAAATTAGGTGAGGATTAAAGCATATTACCCTCAAAATGAATTGGTTTTGAACTGAACTTCGGCAAAGTTTAAAACTTTGCCGAAGCTGAAGGGCGGGGCTTTTGCTAGAAAAACCCCTTTTGATTGAGCATCAGGGTCTAAGTCTTGAGTATTTGCCTGATGTTAAAATATAAATCACTGATTATCAATTGATTAGCGGCGTTTGAGCAAAAATATCACGACAAAAAACAGCATCGCCGACAATACCCAACCCAAAGCCGAAGAAATTTCACTGCCTTGTAAAGCCTGCTCGAGGCGATCGCCAAATTCTAGATAAGCATACATCAGTGTTCCCAAAATGCCCATAATTACCAAGCGCATCACCAACGCATTGGAAAACAAACCACCCGTGCCTTTGGCGCGCCGCCGATTGTCTCGAAAAGCTCCCGAAATGCGCGAGGCATAACCACTTTGCGCATAGTCGCTGAGTTTGCCACCGTTTTTTTCGGCATCAACTTGGGATTGAATATCTTTGACTCTTTGCTCGAATTCTTCTTTTTCGGCGTTATAATAACGGGTCGGAAAATCAAATCTTTTGGGTTTGGGGAGTTTTACCAAAGCTCGAAAAAACATATCGCATTATTTATTTACAGATTCGACCATTTAATGATATTTCATAAAATTCTGATTATCAGGTGATTAGCCGACAATCAAACATCTAAAATTGTATTGCAAAAGTCTATTTGTTCAGAAAAGAATTGCTTTTTGCCAAAATTACACTTTTTTTTACAAAAATATTTACTTTTTACAAAAATACAACGAAATTTTTAGTTATAAAAACGCTTAAATTTATTTTGAAAATTTTATAGGTTAAACAATTGATAATCAAGCAATTAGTCTAATTTAAAATTCAATCTTCAATTTTCTCAATTGGATAAAACCTCTGACTTGGGAAATCGGAACTCTGAATACAGGCACTTGAATACTTACAAAATTAAAAACGACTTCATTTTTTAATTAAACTATTGGTTATGCTCACCAAAGCCCTTGCATCTGTTCTGAAAAGTTATGCCGGATTAGTTTTTTGGCTTAGTTTGTCGCTACCTACTACCTTGAGTGTTTATTCACCCGATAGAGCGTATCGTCAATTTACCAATCAAGAAGTTTGGGTAGATAGTGTGTTCAAAACCCTTAGCCCGCGCGAGCGCATTGGGCAGTTGTTTATGATTCGCGCTCATTCCAACTTAGATGAAAAACATAATCTTTCGGTAGAAAAATTAATCCTTGAGAATAAAGTCGGGGGTTTGTGCTTTTTTCAGGGTGGACCTTACCGCCAAGCCAAGCTAACCAATCGTTATCAAAAAATTTCCAAAGTACCTCTGCTGGTTTCTATTGATGGTGAGTGGGGCTTGGGAATGCGATTGGACAGCACTATCAGTTTTCCGCGACAAATGACCTTGGGGGCTATTCAAGAAGATACGCTTTTGTACCAAATGGGGGCTGAGGTGGGCAGACAGTTTAGCCGACTGGGGATTCACGTCAATTTTGCGCCGGTGGTGGATATTAACAACAACCCCGACAATCCGGTGATTGGCGACCGCAGTTTTGGCGAAGATAAAAACAATGTAGCCCGCAAAGGCATAGCCTATATGCGCGGTATGCAAGACAATGGCTTGCTAACCAGTGCCAAGCATTTTCCCGGACACGGCGATACCAATGTAGATTCACATTATGCCTTGCCCATTATTTCACATTCCAAAACCCGCCTCGATGATATTGAGCTGTACCCCTTTAAACAATTGATTAACAATGGGTTACAGGGTACAATGGTGGCGCATTTGCAAGTTACGGCTTATGACAATATTCAAACTACGCTCTCCGCCAGAGTAGTGGATAGTTTGTTGAAAAACAATTTAAAATTTGAAGGTTTGGTATATACCGATGCCCTTGAGATGAAGGGCGTAGCCGATTATTATGCCCCGGGCGAGTTAGATGTCAAGGCTTTGTTGGCGGGCAATGATGTGTTGTTGCTGTCGGGCGATGTACCCAAAGGTATTTTGGCAATAGAAAATGCTATTCAACAAGGAAAAATTGCTTGGGAAACCGTCAATCAACGGGTAAAGAAAGTATTGCGGGCAAAATATCGAGTTGGTTTGCATCAATACAAACCCGTAGATTTGAAAAACTTGGACAAAGACCTCAATTCGGCGCAGGCTTATCAATTGCAAGAAACTTTGTATCAAAAATCCCTTACTTTGGTCAAAAATGAAAATAATTTTTTACCAATTCGCCGTTTAGATACTTTGACTTTTGCTTCGGTGGCTTTGGGGGCTACCGCTTTGTATCAAAGAAATGTATTTCAAGAATATTTGGACAATTACGCGCCTTTCAATCATTATCAAGTGGCTAAATTTGCGCCAAAATTTACGTATGATACCCTTTTTAATAAATTACAAAAGCAAAAAACCGTCATCGTAAGTCTGCATAGTCTTAACAAAAAACGAATTGAAAATTATAACATAACTGCCAATGAATTGGATTTTATCCAAAGGCTGAGTGCCAAAACTAAGGTAGTGCTTGTGGTCTTTGGGTATGCTTATAGTTTGAAAAATTTTAACACGGCTCAACAGCTTGTTTGTACTTATGAAGAAAATTGGCTTACCCAAAAACTTGCCCCTCAACTGATATTTGGAGCAAACCCCGCCGAAGGCAAACTGCCGGTAACGGTCAGCCCGCAAATCGCGCTCAATGCCGGAGTTAAAACCGAAGCTTTGCAACGCCTCCGCTATGGCAATGCTTGGGAAGTAGGGCTGAATTTGGACACCTTAACACTTGCCGATGCCATTGTCAAACAAGCCATCAAAAATAAATATATTCCGGGCGGACAATTGTTGATAGCCCGAAAAGGCAAAGTAGTCTATCACAAAAATTATGGCAACTTCACTTATCAGCCTAAAAGTAAGCCGGTGGACAAATACAGCCTTTACGACATTGCCTCGGTGAGCAAAGTGAGCGGTACTTTGTCGGCAATTATGTATTTGTATGACCAAGGCAAACTTGATTTGGACAAAAAAGTAGCTGATTATTTACCCGAATTGCGCAATACTGATAAAGCCAGTATGACGGTGCGCGAAGTCTTGACTCACCAAGCCGGTTTGATTCCGTTTCTCAAACATTGGGCGCGTACTCAATTAGCCAATCAACGGCTTAGTCCTTGGTATTATAGTTCACGTCCCAGCCCGCAGTTTCCCATTCAAGTTGCCGAAAATATCTACACCATTCCGGCAATCGAAGACAGCCTTTGGAAGTGGAGCATAGAGTCGCCCATCGCCAAAAGCAAGGACAGTGCAAGCAATTTGCAATTTTATAAATATGAATACAGTGATTTGAGTTTTTATACGCTTAAATATCTAGCCGAAAAATTGTTGAATGAGCCTATGGAGGTTTTTTTGCAAAGGCAAATTTTCAGCCCTTTGGGAATGAGCCAAACCACTTATAATCCCTTGACTCGATTTGCCAAAAACCGAATTGCTCCGACCGAAAAAGACACCAATTTTCGCCATCAATTGATTCAGGGCTATGTTCACGACCAAGGTGCGGCAATGCTGGGCGGAGTAGGCGGACACGCCGGCTTGTTTTCCAATGTCAAAGATTTGGCAATTTTGATGCAAATGCACCTCCAAAACGGTTACTACGGTGGCACACAATTTTGGCGACCCGAAACCGAAAAGTTATTTACCCAAAAACAATATGAGCGCAACCGCCGAGGTTTGGGCTGGGACAAACCCGACAAAAATTCGATTTCTTATATTCCTGATTTTAGCTCGCCCGAAGGTTTTGGACATTCGGGTTTTACGGGTTGTGTGGTATGGGCTGACCCGCAAAGTGAACTGGTGATGGTATTTTTGTCCAATCGGATTTACCCCTCAGCAGAAAACGATAAGTTGGTTAAGGAGCATACCCGCCGCAAAATTTTGAATGTTGTTTATCGGGCGATGCAAAAGTAGAAAAAGACTATTTAACATAAATATTTTTTATTTTATTAAAAAAGTACAATTTATCAACCAAGAATAAAGCTATTTGAAATGCTCAAATTTCCCTCAAAAATAGTCAGACCTGCGGTGCAGACTATTTTTGAGAAAATTTGATACATATATCATCTTGTACCCTAATGTATTTTTATATAAATTTTGTAAATATCTGATAATCAATGGGTAGTAAGTCTAATGAGCAATGTTGTTGGTAGTGTTGGCTTTAGCCAACATAAATTCTTCGGCTAAAGCCGAAGCTACAAGTTTTTTTTATAAATTGTATTTTTCTTATATTTTAACCAACTTGGGGCTATTTATTATTTCAAACCTGTCGGGTTTTTAAGCCCTGACAGGTTTTAGTTTTTTGTGCCAAGTCAAGTATTTGCAATGGACTTATTTTTTATCCAACAAGCCAAATACTCGTTGCAAAAGTTGAGAGGTGCGCGAATTCAAATTTTGCCGAATATCATTTTCTTTTTCTTGAACCTTAAAAAACAAGCCATCAAGGGCTTTTTGGGTTACGTAAGCCCCCAAATCGGGGTTGATAGGTTTGGCATCTTTGACCAAAGCCGCCGCCGGTGAGTTGGCAAATTTGTTGTAAGGGTCGGCAAGGGCTTTCCAAGCCTGCGAAGCTCCTACTTTGTTGAGTGAGTTGTTGATGCGTGGGCTATATGTTTGGGTCAAACTGCTCAAAGTTTTGTCTTTGAGGTAGCCGGTAGCCGCTCCGCTACCGCCAAACAAGATATTTTTGGCATCAGTAATGGTCATACCCGTTATAGCATTGACAAAAATGGGTTTTGCTTCATTGGCGGCATCTTCGGCGGCGCGGTTCATTTTAAGTACAGCATCATCGACCAGTTTATCGCCCCCGGGTACGTATCGGCGCATAATGCTTTCTACTTTTTGGGCTTCGGGAGGCAAAAGAATTTTGATTAATTCATTTTTGAAATACCCATCGCTTTTGATGAGTTGTTCAACGCCTTGGTTGATGCCTACATTCAAGGCTTCTTTGAGCCCTGAGCCTATTTCCAACTCAGTAGGTTCACCGGTACCGACCCCGGGCAAAGATATAGGCAAATTTTGTAATGCGGCACAAGCCGTCAAGAAGCCTATACCCAAAGGAATTAACAAAAATAATCCGATTTTTTTCATAAATTAAGGTTATTTTAACGTCAAATTAGTTTAATAAATACTTGATTATCAATGTTTTATGGTTTTTTAATCAAACAGTCTTTAAGTTTCTTTGTAAAGGTATAAAATAATGCTCAATCTATAATTGTTTTTTTGGTTCTTCCGTACCTTTAGCGCATTCGCAATAGTTGCTTCCGCCTTGAGCAGACAAGCAACGGCGTAAATAGTTGCTTGTGGGGACACAAGCAACGGCACAAGAAAAATCCATAAATTCCTGACAATCAATATGTTACAAAGTTGCCACAGCGTATTGAAATACAAGACTACTAACCATATTCCCACCATTTCACCATTTCACCATTTTACCATTTCACTATTTCACCATTATTTTTTTTTAAAAACCTGAAGGTAGGTAGGTACATTTTTGTAATTGGGCTTCAAAATCTGCCCAAAATAAGTCTTGGTAGGGTTGAAGTCTCTCGGGAAATACCTCCCGAACCAACTGGCGAGCGCGGGCGCGATTGCCGCTAAATGTAAGCTCTAGTAGTATCTGCCAGAGGTCGTAGTCCAAGGCTTGCGGACTTAAAAAACTCCAGCGTTCACCGGCTGAGGCTTGCTTAATTGCCTCTAAATCAGTCATTTGTGTAAGGACTAGATTGATTTTTTTTCGGATTTCGTTTGTTTCGGCTCTGAGTTTTCGCTGATTGGGTTTCTTTTGCATCAAGGCGGTGGCGGGTTGATATTGTCCGTTTTGATACGCCAAAACTACGCTGGGGGGGCTACACTCCGAAAAAGAAGCGTTCCAATAAGCAAACCCAAAATCGGCGGTAATGATTTCAAAAATGCGGTCATTGTTCACATCTTGCAGTTTGAAATCGCCATCTTGGGCGTTCAATTTTGCCATTATTTTAAATTCATCACCCAAGCTCAAAATATGCCATTGAGTACAACAATGCGCCCCACCGGAGTATTCTTCAATGATGAGTTCTTCTACTCCATCGTTGTTGAGGTCAAAAATAAAACTTGAATCGGGGCGCGTTTCTAGTTTGAGCCAATAATTTGAGGCTACGCCTACCTGATACACTTCGCGCTCATAAAATTTGACGGACAAAACCTTGGGCATTGTGAGCGAGTTTTCGGCAGGCTTGGGGGCTTGGTAAGTCAAAATTTCATAATCTTGATACACAATTTTTTTGACCAGAGGCAATTTTTGCCCTTGATAGTCAAGGCTATCATTTTTTGCAGATAAATAACTGATTATCAATAAGTTAGATATAAAAATGAATGATATTTTCCCCATTTGATTATATTTAAAGATACGTTTCAAAATTATTTTAAAATCCGACTTCTTCCAAATTAAGAAAAAAAAGCCAAGAAAGTTGCCAAAAAAGCCTTATTTTTGATTTTTATTCCAGCGATTTGGATATTTTTAGGCTTAGTAACAAGAAAAAAATAATGCGGACAATATTTTTTGATGACCTATTGACGTGTTCCGCCAAAGGCGAATTTTCAAGTGATTAAAAAATTATTCGCTCTACATTATTCACTATTCATTCCTAATAAATGATTTTTAGGTTATTCATATTGTTTTTAAAAAAAATATTTTATTCAAAATGTATTGCTTCAAAAAGGCAATTTTGGATAATGAGCTTCTTTGTGGGCTTGTCTTGGGAAGGTGGTTTTGCCCAACCCCCTTCGCAAAATGTGAACCTGACGGTCAAAAATACGAATTTAAGTACCAAAAATCTGCCCAAAGGCTATTTTTTGCAAGATAGTGTCAAAATCGGATTATCGTTTTATTATATACTTACTTACCGTCATTCGGCAGATTTACAAGTGATATTCCCAGACTCGAGTTACAAATTTTTGCCTTTTGAATTGGTAAACAAAGCCTACTTTCCAACCATTACCCAAAATCAAATCAGTACCGATAGCGTAGTTTATGAATTAAAAACCTTTGAAATAAACCCCATTCAAAAATTGGCTTTGCCGGTGTTTGTAAGTGCCGAGCGCGATTGCACGCAGGTGATGTACGCCCTACCCGACTCGGTTTTTTTGCAAGAATCTGTCAAAGGCAACCCCATAGGCTTGCCCCTCAAAGCTCTTACCCAATACCAGCCGGTACAAGAGTATTTCAATTATCCGTATTTGATTACCGGCATTTTTGTTTTTTTGGTTATTGTCATCATCATTTGGGGATTGTTGGGCAAGCAAATCATTAAAGCCTATCAAATGTTTCAGTTTAGGACGCGCCACGCAGTTTTTTTGAAGGAGTTTGGGCGACTCGCCAATCGAATTACCAGCCAGCAAGCCAGTGAAGATATTGAAAAAGCTACTATTTTGTGGAAAAGACATTTGGAATATATTGAAAATCAGCCATTTAGTACTTATACCTCCAAAGAAATCTCGAAAATTGTCCCTGATACTCAGCTCGGTGATTCATTAAAAAACATTGACAAAGCCATTTATGGCAAAGAAATTTCGGACGAAATAGGGGATTCTTTGGCAATTTTGCGAAACTTTGCCGTCAATCGCTACGACAAACAAAGAGAAAAACTACGCAATGCTTGACGATTTTTACAAAGACTCTTGGGAATGGCTGGCTTGGCACTGGTTCTACCCCGCCACTTTTTTTGGTTTTGAGTGGGCGCACATCGATTATTTGTTTTTGATATTGGCAATACCGGCGGTTTTTGTGGTACGCTGGATTGGCAATTGGCAAGCTCGCCAAAAAATGGAAGTAGCCTTTCGCGCCCCACAACTGGAATGGCAGCCGGTGAGCCTGCTACGGTACATTCCCTATACATTGATGGGCTTGTTTATCTTGTTTTTGATAATTGCGCTGGCGCGCCCGCAACGCACCAATACGCGCATTGAGCAAACCTCCGAAGGCATTGATATACTGCTGGTTATGGATATTTCGGAGTCGATGCGCATTGAGGATTTTCAGCCTACTCGGTTGGCTGCTGCCAAAAAAACCGCCATTGATTTTATTCAAGGGCGGCAATTTGACCGCATTGGCATTGTGATATTTTCGGGGGCGGCATATTCTTTGACCCCGCTTACAACCGATTACGAAATGTTGCAAAATTATATCCAAGAAATTGATTATGACCTCATTCCCGAAGCCGGTACTGCCATCGGCAATGCCATAGGCGTAGCCACCAATCGCTTGCAAGAGTCGGACTCCAAAACCAAAGTAATCATCTTGATTAGTGATGGTGATAACACCGGCGGTAGTCTTGACCCTATTACCTCGGCACAGTTGGCTTCTTATTATGGCATCAAAATATACACTATCATCGTTGGTACAGAAGGCGAAGTACCTATTACGGAGCGCGAAACCGGTAAAAAAAAGTATTTTAAAAATACTATCAACGAAAGCACCCTACGCGAAATAGCCACCATAGGCGAAGGCAAGTTTTTTCGAACTACCGGTAATCAAGCCCTTGAGGAGGTTTTTAAATTGATAAATAGCTATGAGAAGTCGGAAATCAAAGAAAACCGATTCAAAACTACTCAAGATTTTTATCATATTTATCTAAGTTGGGCAATTGTGTTTTTTCTGCTTTGGTTGTTGCTCAAAAGCACGTTTATCAGCAATGTATTGGAGGACTAAAAGTGAATAGTGAATAATGTAGAGTGAATAATTTTTTAATTACTTGAAAATCCGCCAGAGGCGAGACACGTCAATAGGCTATCAAAAAATATTGTCCGCATTATTTTGTTCTTGTTCCTTAGTGGCAAAAAAAATGCTCCGGTCAGTAATCCTAACTAACCGCAGCATAACAAAACATTAGCCATTAAAACAAAAAACATTATAAGGCTGATACAAAAATACTTAGTTGATGACGCATTTTTTGGAGAAATATAGCTAAACGTCAAATTCCTAGACTAATTGAAGATATTTATCTACTTCTACCCCATAGACAGCCATTTTGTACCGATGAAAAACTAAA
>JALONJ010000610.1 GCA_025455045.1 Microscillaceae bacterium
ATTTTGCTTGGTAATGTTCAGAATCACTGAAAAGCGAGAGCTTTTCAGAATTCAATGGAATTCCCAAAGGCAATTCCTGAAAAGTGGTGAAGATCCAAATAATAAAACTGCCAGCCGACAAATCTTAAACAAAATCATAAAATAACTGAACTATCAAAAGACAATGAGCAATTTAGTCGAGGATTTTAATGCCTACCGAAGCAAAATGAACGAAAAAATAATGACTTCGGACAATCTAATCATCAAACGAATTTTTAATCTGGATACCAATGCCTATCAAGCCGGTGAGCTGTCAGTAGAGGTCAAAGAAATGCTGGGCTTGGCTTGTTCAATGGTTTTGCGTTGTGATGATTGTGTCAAATACCACTTGGGCAAGTGCAAAGAATTGGGCATAAGTACCGCCCAAATTCAAGAAGTATTTTCTATCGCCACCCTCATTGGCGGTACGATTGTCGTGCCGCATTTGCGCCGTGCGGTAGAGTATTGGGAGGCTCTTGAAAGTGCTTAGAAATGAATAGTGAATAATGTAGCAAATAAGCATATAACCCAGCCTTTAGGCTGTGCCTCCCAAAGCCTAAAGGCTGAGTTACAATTTTATGAATCCTTGATTATCAGGTATTTATAAAAAAAATTACCCAATAAACCAACCAATTTTCAAACCAAAAAATTAAATGATTGAATACAAAGATAAAATTAGACAAAAAATAGACTCACTCGACCTTGAGCGCAAATGGGAACTTTTGCTCGATAAATTGGCTACGCTTGTGGGCAAACGCCCCGAAAACTTAGACACGGTGTTGTTTTTGATTGGGGTGCAAGAACTAGGACAAGGCGTAAAAGTATTTACCAAAGAACAAAAACAAGACTTGATGCACATTGCCATTTGTCGGATTTTGAGCAAAATCGGAATGTATGAGCTGGTTGGGCAAGACCAAGACGGCTGGCCGCACTGGCAAGCCACCGGCAACCTCCCCGCCCTCTCGCTTGGTGAACAAGAAGATTTGCTCAAAATGCACGCGCTTGAGTATTTTGAAGACGAAGATATTTTTTAGAATTTTGAAAAGAATAAATATGACATATTTTATTTGGTTTTTGAGTTTTGAAAAGAAAAATAAACTAAAATGTTAAAATTTTGTAAAATATTATTCGGTAGTTCAAAAATAACGTAAAATATTTGGAGGTTTTTTCAGAACATTCCATCTTTGCAAAGTCAATACATTTGACAAATACCATAGGAAATAAGTTGGCAATTCAATTCAATGTGAAGTAATTGATTACCAATTGATGATTGTTATTTAAAATTCAGAAGTTTAAAATCCAAAGATATAATTCCTCTATGACAAATATTGCCACAAATATGAATCAAATGATGAGCATTATTACGGCTTTGATTTGTTGTATTGTCTCGATACACTCAAGAGGATAGGCACAATCTCAAAAATGATTATTTTCAAAACCTTCCTCATTGTATTGAGGGAGGTTTTTTTTATAAATATTCTTAATTGGATTTTGAATTAGTAATGAGATGATAATAAAATGTACTAATCCACCAAAGGTAAATAAATTGTAATATATTGATTATCAATTAGTTAATAAAATAAGTTTTAAATCGAAACCCGAAACTCGGAACTAGAAACCCGAAACTAGAAACCCGAAACTCGGAACTCGGAACTCGGAACTAGAAACCCGAAACTCGGAACTCGGAACTCGGAACTAGAAACCCGAAACTCGGAACTCGGAACTCGGAACTAGAAACCCGAAACTAGAAACCCGAAACTCCACAAACTATTGTAAACAAAAAGAATTAATTAAAAACTAAACAAAATTATATGAGCAAGCAACTTAAAATCGGCTTTTTTGGCTTTGGCGTAGTAGGGCAAGGTTTGTACGATATTTTGGACAAAAGTGCCTTCCCCGCCGAAATAATCAAGATTTGTGTCAAAAATCCCCAAAAAAAGCGCAGTATTCCCAGCCACCATTTTACGTATGACCGCTATGATATTTTGAATAACTCGGAAATCAATTTGGTTATCGAGATGATAGATGATGCCAAAGAAGCCTACCATATCGTAAAATATGCCCTCCAAAACGGCAAAAATGTGGTTACTGCCAACAAAAAAATGCTCGCCGAACACCTCCAAGAGCTAGTCGAGATTCAACACCAATTTGGCACCTCTTTGCTTTATGAGGCTTCGGTCTGTGGCAGTATTCCGATTATTCGCAATTTGGAAGAGTACTACGACAATGAATTTTTGTACTCCGTATCAGGGATTTTTAACGGCTCATCTAATTTTATTTTATCCAAAGTTTTTCAAGAAAATATGCCCTATAGCCAAGCCCTCAAACTGGCGCAAGAATTGGGCTTTGCCGAAACCGACCCCACGCTAGATGTAGGAGGCTTTGATGCCAAGTACAAACTTTGCATTGCTACGGCGCACGCCTATGGCTTGTTTATCAATCCCGAGGAGGTTTTTAATTATGGGATTCAAACTTTGTCAAAATATGATTTGCAATATGCCAGCGAAAAAGGTTTCAAAATCAAATTGGTAGTAAGTGTAGGCAAAATCAGCGAAAACGAAATAGCCCTTTCCGTAATGCCTCAGTTTATAGCCAAAGACCATTATTTGTATTATGTTGAAAATGAATACAATGCCGTGATTGTAGAAGCGGGTTTTGCGGCGCGTCAGGTGTTTGTGGGCAAGGGCGCGGGCGGACACCCAACCGGCTCGGCGGTATTGTCGGATATTTCGGCAAATCGCTATGAGTATAAATATGAATACAAAAAGCTATTGAGTAATAAAAATTATCAATATTCCAAAAATCAACTGTTGGAAGTCTATCTACGCTATCACCAAGAGTCGGATTTGGAACTCTTTGATTTTGAGGATATTAGCGAAAAATATCTGGGCAAAGATTTCAATTATGTGATTGGTACTATATCGCTTGCCCAATTGTTTGCCCTCAAAGATGAAATCAAATTGCGCGATGTGTTTGTCGTAAATACCGGACGCAAGGTAGAAAGCAAAGGCGAAAGCGTGTGGCAAGAGTCAGAAGCTGAATTGCTGGCAAAATAAGTGAATTGACATTCAATAATTGATTATTTTAAAATAATTCAACATAAAAAATCATAATCTATTGATTATCAATTAGTTATAAAAAATAAAAGGCTCTTTACCACTTTTTAGGAATGAGAATTTTTTTTCTGAAATTTATCAATTTCAGTGATTCTGAGCATTAATGAACCAAGCGATAGCTTGGTGAAA
>JALONJ010000611.1 GCA_025455045.1 Microscillaceae bacterium
TCGTAGAGGTAATTTGAATTATGTGTCAGAGATTGATTTAGAAATAATTAATGACAAAGAGCTGGTTCAAGAAGTCGAAAAACACCTCATTGATGAATGGAAAAATCTGATAGATTTTTTCCACTATTTTACAAAAAAAAATAAATGTTTAGGGAATTTTTTTAATAGCAACATTAATAAATTAATCTGTTTAGATATTGCCAAGGAATGTGGACTGGAAACTCCTGACACGCTGATTATTAGTGATATTCAAAAGGTTCAAAAATTCAAAGATACTCATAATCAAATTATTACTAAAGGTATTCAAGAATCAGCTTCCTTTACTACTAAGCTTTATTATTTACAAAATTATACAGAAGAAATATTTGAATATGAATCAAGCAAATTCGTAGAGTTTTTCCCAACCTTATTCCAGCAAAAATTAGAAAAAGATTATGAATTGAGAATTTTTTATTTCTATGGCGAGTTTTATTCAATGGCAATATTTTCACAGTTGGATACACAGACCCAAATCGACTTCAGAAAATATAATGATATTAAACCAAATCGGACTGTTCCGTATACATTACCTATTAATATTGCCAATAACCTTCGTCAATTTATGAATAAAATTGATTTGAATACTGGCTCAATTGATATGGTAGTTACTAAGGGTAAACGCTATGTTTTTCTGGAAGTCAATCCTGTTGGTCAGTTTGGAATGGTAAGTAATCCTTGTAATTATTATTTAGAAAAGAAAATCACAGAATGCCTTTCATCAAAATAAATATGATAACAATTTTTGAATTAATTAGTAAAGATTTATTTCAAAAGCTTCCCTTTAATTATCGTTATCTTACGATAATTTCTCGAGAATCATTTAACGAAGTTACTTCTAATCAAAAAACCAGGACTAGAAAATCTACGGTTGAGGTTGAAGTTTATAATACTAATTACTTTTTGGTTTATCATCACTATAACCCAATCTCTAAAATCGTTAACCTTGACAAACTAAAAAATGGCTGATTATTTTCGTTTATTTGCCAATTGCTTGTCGGTCAAAGGGGCAAGGCGCAGTATTATTTGTGATATTCAAAGGCAAAATTTTGAATTTATCCCCAATGGTTTATACGATATTTTGATAGAAAACCGAGGCAAATCCTTGTCAGAGATCAAAGCTGAGTATAACAACGAATATGATGAAGTAATTGATGAGTATTTCAACTTCTTGATTGATAAGGATTTTGCCTTCTGGTGCGAAAAAGATGAGTTAGACCTATTTCCTGATTTAGACTTATATTGGGATGAACCAGCCCAAATTACCAATGCCATCATTGATTTGAATGAGTGGAGTAAGCTGGATTGGGCTAATATTATTCAGCAATTGGAGGGTTTGGGCTGTAAACACTTACAAGTTAGGGCTTTTGCAGTATATCAACCAGCGTTTTATGAATCTATTTTTCAATTGCTAGAAAATAAACGGATAATTTCTTTAGAAATTATCACCCCCTATTTGCTTGATATAGAGGAAGATAGCTGGTTAGCTTTAGCCCAAAAATACCCACGTTTGCACAATTTGATTTTGCATAGTGCGCCCGAAGATAAATTTGCAGTAGAAGATCCCAGTGGAATGGGCAATGTATTGTATGTAAGTCAAGTGATTGATTCATCGGTACATTGTGGGATTATTTCCCCTAGTTATTTTTCTATCAATATCAAAACCTTTACTGAAGCTCAACAACATAACTCTTGCCTCAATCGCAAAATTAGTATTGATGTTGGTGGTGAAATCAAAAATTGCCCTTCTATGACAAAAAGCTATGGTAATATTCAAGATACTACTCTAGCGCAAGTCCTTGAAAACCAAGACTTTAAAAAAGTATGGACAATCCATAAAAACCAAATTGAAGTTTGTAAAGATTGTGAATTTCGCTATATCTGCACTGATTGTCGAGCGTATATCAGTGAACCTGAAAATCAATACTCTAAACCTGCCAAATGTAATTATAACCCTTATACCGCCACTTGGGAGTAATATCTATGTCAAAATACTATCAACAAACCGATTTAGAAAACAATGCTTATGCCGTTTTGCATAATTTATTCCTTCGGCTTCAGATTCCTTTTACCAACTCTTATCTCAGTAGCGAACTCAAAAATCACCCTGCCTACCCCAGCCTCCAAGCTATTCAAGATACTTTGCACGAATACCAAGTAGATAATTTGGCAGTTCAGATTGGCATTGAGCAACTGCCCGCGCTTGAGTTTCCGGCGATTGCTCACTTGCATACCGAAGGCGGTTATTTTGTGCTTTTGCAATCCATTGATAATCAGTTAGTTACTTATCTTGACCCGGCTAAAGGCAAAATCCAAGTGCCTATCGCGGAGTTTGCTCAACAGTGGTCGGGCGCAGTGCTAATGGCAGTTGCTAATGAACAGTCGGGCGAACCGAACTATAGCCAAAATAAACAACGGGAGCGTAACAATAAAACTAATAACTATTTGATTATCAGTAGTTTAGCTATTTTGTTTTCACTAATATTAGCTTCGGCGGCTACTTGGCAAGCCTTCGGTTTTTTGTTGAGCAGTTGCTTGGGCTTAGGCTTGAGTAGTTTGTTGCTCACAAGTCAGTTGGGCAATGCCCCCGAGTTGGTACAGCAAGTTTGCCACTTGACCCGCCAAACCAATTGCGAAGCCGTTTTGCAATCTTCGGCAAGTAAGCTCTTTGGCTGGCTGAGTTGGGCAGAAGTAGGTTTTTTGTATTTTGCCGGAATGATTTTGAGCATTTTTTGGGCGAATTTAACTGCTCATTCAAGTCCAATTTTTAGTATTTTGGCAGTTTTGAGTGTATTGGCTTTGCCTTATACAGTTTTTTCGGTGTATTATCAGGCATTGGTTGTGCGGGTTTGGTGTCCTCTGTGTGTGCTAGTGCAGGCAGTTTTGTGGGTCAATTTTGGTTTATTATTCAATTACTTGAATTTTAATTATTTGTATTTATTTGATTATCAGAGCTTTATAATTTTAGGCTTTAGTTTTAGCTTGCCAATTGTATTATGGTTTAGCCATAAACCAACCTTAGCCCAAGCCCAAAAACTGCCTATGGTAGAGAAAAAACTAAGTCATTTTCGGCGCAATTCGGAGTTATTCAATGCGTGGCTCAAAGCCCCCCAAGCCCCGGCGGGGGAGTTTTTCCTACTAGATACGGATTTAATTTTAGGTAATTTGGCTGCTCCCTTGAGTATTTTGGTGGTGAGTAATCCGCTGTGTGCGCCTTGTGGC
>JALONJ010000612.1 GCA_025455045.1 Microscillaceae bacterium
TAAAGGCTGGGTTACAACTTTATGAAAACTTGATAATCATTGACTTTTGAAAAATAAGAATGTACCACAGCCTGTCTAGGCTGTGCCTCCCACAGCCTAGACAAGCTGTGGTACAATTTCCATAATTCATTGATAATCAAGTGATTAAATTATTTGAATATTTACTTCTTCGCTATTTTTCAGGAAAATTGTAACGCAGGCTGTTTAGCCTGCCCATCTAAATAAGTTTGGGCTTGGCATAGAGCTAGAATCTCCTAAAAATGAGCAAAGATTCAAATTTTTTTCATAAACCCCTGATTTTCAGATATTTATATGAAAATTAGTTATTAAAACCTAGAAACCCGAAACAAAAAACTAAAATGTAATTCAAAAAAAATGAAAAGTACCAATTATACCCGCCGTTCCTTCTTCAAAGTAACCGCCCTAGCCGGAGGTGGATTTATGCTGGGTTTCAACTACTTAGCCGCCAAAGAAGCCGCGTTGAGCCACCCCGAAATGTTTGCCAATGCCTCAGTTATCAACGGGTTTATCCAAATTGATGCCCAAGGCTTGGTTACGATTATGTCGCCCAACCCCGAAATTGGGCAAAACGTCAAAACCGCTATGCCAATGATTGTTGCCGAAGAACTAGATGTCGCTTGGCAAAACGTCATTGTCAAACAAGCCCCCCTCGATACCAAAGTTTTCACCCGCCAAGTAGCCGGAGGCAGTCAATCCTTGCGTTTTAGCTGGAAAGCATTGCGCGAAGCCGGAGCCACTGCCCGCCAAATGCTGGTCAATGCCGCCGCCCAAAAATGGCAAGTGTCACCCAGCGAATGTGTAGTTTCCGAAGGCATTATCACCAATGCCAAAGGACAAAAACTCAGCTTTGGCGAACTTGCCGCCGATGCCGCCAAGCTCGAGATACCCAAAGAAATCAAACTCAAATCGCCCAAAGATTTCAAAATTATTGGCAAAGACACCACCAACGTCGATTTGGAGGCAATCATCACCGGCAAACCCTTGTATGGCTTGGATTTCAAACGCGAAGGTATGCTGTATGCCGTAGTAATGCGCCCACCGGCTTTTGGACTAAAATTGGATAGTTTTGATGATGCCGAAACCCGCAAAGTAAACGGTGTGCAAGATGTAGTGAAGTTTGGCGACAAAATCGCGGTTTTGGCTACCTCTACGTGGGCAGCAATCAAAGGACAAAAAGCCCTCAAAGCCCAATGGAAAGAAGGAACTAAGCTCGAAAATACTGCTGATATGGACGCGCGCCTGCGAACCTTGCTCGACACCCCTGCCAAAGAACCCAAACGCAATGATGGCGATGTAAAAACCGCCTTTGCCACCGCCGACAAAATTGTCGAAAAAGTGTTTGAAGCTCCGTTTTTGCCTCACAATTGCCTCGAACCAATGAATTTTTTTGCCCACGTAACTGCCGACAAAGTAGAAATGATTGGACCTACCCAACGCCCCGAGCAAGCTCGTAAACTGATTGCCGAATTGCTCAAAGTTGATGAAAGCAAAATCACGATTGATATGACCCGAATGGGCGGCGGGTTTGGTCGCCGATTGATGTTTGACTTTATGATCGAGGTAGCCGAAATTTCAAATTTGACTAAAAAACCCATCAAATTGGTATTTACCCGCGAAGACGATATGACTGCCGGTTTGTATCGCCCCGCCTCGAAATACAAATTCCGCGCCGCCCTCAAAAACGGCAAAATCGTAGGCTATCACCTCACGGGCGCGGGCGTAAACAGCCAAAACTTTACCCGCGAAAACAACTTCCCCGCCGCCGGAATTGAAAATTATTTGATTGAATCCCACAATCTTGAGAACAACATCACCACTGCCCCTTGGCGCGCGCCCATCACCAATTTCTTGGCTTGTGCCGAGCAATCTTTTATAGATGAAGTAGCCCAAGAACTGGGCGTAGATGCCGTAAAACTGCGCCTCGACATTCTCGAACAGGCAAAAAACAGTGGCAAAAAATACGACTATGATGCCGACAAATACGCCGGAGTCATCAGACTTGCCGCCGAAAAAGCCAACTGGGGCAAAGCTCCCCAAGGCGTTTTTCAGGGTTTTAGTGCTTACTATTCGCACAATACGTATGTAGCCCAAGTTGTCGAAGTGGTGATGCAAAACAATCAACCCGTAGTCCAAAAAGTGATTTGCGCCGTGGACTGTGGCATTGTTATCAATCCAATTTCGGCATTGAATCAAATTGAAGGCGGGATTATTGATGGCATCGGACACGCTTTGTACGGCGATTTGAGCTTTGTTGAGGGCAAACCACAGGCAAATAATTTCAATAAATATCGCTTGATAAGAATGCCCGAAGCCCCCCAAACCGAAATTCACTTTGTCAAGAGCGAAAATGACCCCACCGGCTTGGGCGAACCCAGCTTGCCCCCAGTCGCGGCGGCAGTTGCCAATGCCATTTACAAAGCCACCAACAAACGCCTTTACAAAATGCCTTTCAATACCGAATTGCCAATGCAAGGCGATAGTTAGTCGATTGATGAATCAAACATAGGATTGATAGAAGTGGCTCGTATTTCCCCGAGTTACTTGTATTTTAATGTGAATATTTTAAAGTATATCGGAATTATCGGGTATTTGGTGCAATATTTAAGTTGCTGTATATCAAGTATTTACCTTAAAAATTAGAATCTTCACCACTTTTCAGGAAAAATTGTAACGCAGGCTGCCAGCCTGCGCAGGTAAGTGACTTTGGGCAATTTTTAAACTAAACAATTCCTAAAAAGTACTAAAGAACCAATTAAAAGACATAATCAACTGATTATCAGTCAATTAAATTATTGTAGATGTAGCCTTGTGTTGTATTCATTTCTAAATTCTACTTTGATAATTTTAAGATTTGAACCATCTAGGTACATAGAAAAATACAATTTGCAGCAAAAAACATTTGCGGAAGAACCAAAAAAATGGTTCAAATGCGCCACTAATTTTTAAAATGTCAAAGTAGAACTTCTTAAGTTCAATAGTTCGGACAGTTTCTAAGCCCATTGTCCCCAAAGGGGGGTTAGTTCAGCAATTCCCACTGTAGAAATTTTAAACTAATGTTTGATTTTTTAGAATGTTTAAAAATAGCTTTTATGTAACTAATTGATAATGAGGTGATTATAAATACACTTTTTTTTTACAACTTTCTTTTTTCTTGATAAAAAAGAAACAACGAAACCAAGCAACCCTACACTATCCTGAATTTTTGAACCGAAAGCCGAAAATTCGC
>JALONJ010000613.1 GCA_025455045.1 Microscillaceae bacterium
ACCGAATTTTTGCGGCTTTCGTTCCAAAAATTCTAGGGTTTCGCTAAGGGCAATTTAATGAAAAAATACAGTTAAAATGCTGATTATCAATTGCTTATGTATTTTATTATTTTTATAAATGTAAAAGTTAAAATATAAAACTTTTGTTCAATTATTTTACATTGGGAATTACTGGTTCTTTTCCGAGTTTTTTGTTAAGTGCTTGATAATCAATTAGTTACAAGAAATATTTGAAATAGCATAACTAGCTGATAATCAACTACTTATAAAAACTGTCCGTAGCATTGTAAATGAATGTTGCAAATATTTTGAATCAATTGATTGATAATCACAAGGTTATACACTTTATTCGTATTTCTAAAATCATAACTACCTGATTATCAATACATAAGTTTAAATTTATAAATTCAATCTAAAAACCTTAAAGAATGGAGTTGCGTGGTGGGTATATTTTGGCGAAATATTATTTTCAAAGCCCTTTTATGGGGAGTCATCAGCCTTGGCACAGGGCTTGACTGCGCGCGGGCGTTTGATTTGGAACTCGACTCAACCTTAGTGATTACCGAAGATTTTAAGCAAGCTCCGGTGGGGAGGTATGTTTCGATTTTGGCAGTACAAAATAAGCCCTCTTTGGCAAAAATAATGCGCGATAGTATCAATTATCCTTTTAAGACCAATTATGAAGATGTACTCAAACTAACCACCCAAGCCCCAAGTTCAGCCTATTGGCTTACCTTTCACGTGCGCAATGATACCGAACAAGCCAAAGAATTTATTTTGGAAATTGACAACCCACTGGTCGAGGAGCTGGAGTTTTTTGAAATCAATGAAAAAATTGACCGCCATTATTATACCGGCAATCGATTTGAATTTAAAACTCGCCCGATTAATCACCGTAATTTTTTGTTTAAAGTAAGCCTTGCCCCCCAACAAGACAAGATTTATTATGCCTACCTCAACCAACAAGGCAAAGATATTACCCTGCCGGTCAAGCTTTATACTCCTGAATCCTTCTTAGAGGCAAATTATAAATCGCAAATGATTTTGGGTTTGACCAATGGCTTTTTCTTTTTTGCTTTGCTGTTGGCGATTTTTATGTATTGGAATTTGCAACGCCTCAATTTTTTGAACTTTAGCTTTTATATACTTACGCTTTGGCTATTTGCTTTGGACAATGCAGGCTTGGCGTATCAATATCTTTGGGGCAATTATCCGGCTTGGGGGCAATACTCGGTGTATGTTTTGGCATATTTGAATGCTTTTTTTGCAGTAGTAATTGTGTATCGTTACTTAACAGAACTCCGCCTAATGCAACCTATCTTGCCTTGGATATTGTATGTGGCTTATTTTTGCGCCTTTTGGGCGTTTTTGAGTGTGGCATTGGTTTATTTCGAGAACTCATTGATTCAGTATTTTACCGGCGGTTTTCCGCTTTGGCTGATGTCTTTTGTCAATGCGGTGTTGATTACCGGCTTGGCTTTTGGAATGTACAAAAAACCCAACAGTTTGGCTTATTGGGGGTTGGCAATTTATACCCTATTGTTTATGGTGGAGGTTTATTTTTGGATTATCACTCCCATTACCGAAAATATATATACCGGTATATTTTTCAACTTTGGTTGCGGGTCGGTGCTGGTCGCTGTTTTTTGGGCTTTGAGCTATCAAATTCGCTATTTTTATAATGAAGAAGAATTACAAAATTTGCTTTCGCGCAACAAACTGATTGCTTTGTATGAGCAAAAGGGTAACTCTACTGAAGAAATAATTTATTAGCAATCTTATTTTGCCTTTTGTCAAAATCTTGCTCTATCCTTGAGCTATGCTCCCGCAATTCAACATTGTTCTTGCAAAGATGTTCAAATTTGTATTAAATTTACAAATCAAAGCAATAAAAAGCTAAATATTTGCTTTTTTGTTTAAAAATTTGTAATTTTAACCTTTCAAAAACATCAAAACTTGCTAAAAATTATGCCAAGAAAAAAAGAAATTGAAAAAGAGAAAGACATCGAAATCATTAAACCGCCGGTGCTTTTTTCCGAAACCCAAGATTTGATTAAAGAAATTGAAAAACACTTGGGCGCAAAACTGATTTGCTATTGGAACTCGGTCAATGGCTCGGTCTGTCAAAATGATGTAGTTACTTTTTATGAAATGCTCAAAGACCTCGGCGAACAAAAAGAATTATATTTGTTTGTAAAATCGGGCGGCGGCGACGGCAAAGCCTCCTTGCGTATTGTGAATCTTTTGCGCCAACATACCCAACAACTCTATGCCCTAGCCCCTCTGGAGTGTGCTTCGGCGGCTACAATGATGGTGCTGGGAGCTGACGAAATTCAAATGGGTCCTTTGGCATTTTTGAGTGCGGTGGATACTTCTATCACCCACGACCTTTCACCGGTGGACAAAAACAATGCCCTCGTAAGCGTGAGCCAAGATGAACTAAGTAGGGTTATCAATCTTTGGAACAAAGAAATCAAAGGCAATGACCACAATCCCTACCAATCGCTTTACAATTATGTGCATCCTTTGGTGATTGGGGCAGTGGACAGAGCCAGTTCGTTGTCTATCAAAATCAGCAAAGAAATTCTCTCATATCACTTACAAGATGAGCAAAAAGCCGATTTTATCAGCAATCATCTCAACTCAAGTTACCCTTCGCACAGCTACCCCATTACCTTGCGCGAAGCCCAAAACATTGGTCTAAATGCCAAAGCTCTGGACAAAAAGTTGAATGATATGCTCTTGGATTTGAACGAGTTGTATTCAGAAATGGGGCAAAAAGCCTATACCGATTATGACGAATACAACGGACATGACCACGAAATTTTGAATATCATTGAAGGTACAGGTATCCAAATCTACTATCAAGTGGACAAAGATTGGCACTACCGCGCCGAAGAACGCCGTTGGATTGTGATGAACGACCGCAGTAGCTGGGTCAAAACCAACTACCAAAACGGCAAGTTGGTAAGTCGTCCATTTCACATTAGATAAGTATTTAGAAATCAAATCATTGTATTTTAAAAGTTCAAGAGCTAAACTCATAGACCTGTTTAGTTTTTGGACTTTTATCTTTTATATCCGGCAAACTAAGTTTTACAAAAAACTAAGGTATCGACAAATAAGGGAACAACAAGAAGGGTTCTTCACCACTTTTCAGGAATTGCCTTTGGCAATCCCTCTCGCTTTGTCATTCTGAGCGAAGCGAAGAATCTGAAACTCTTGATAATCAACGCT
>JALONJ010000614.1 GCA_025455045.1 Microscillaceae bacterium
GTTTCGCTAAGGGCAATTTAATGAAAAAATACAGTTAAAATACTGATTATCAATTACTTATATATTTTGTTATTTTTATAAATATAAAAGTTAAAATATAAAAGTTTTGTTCAATTATTTTACAGTGGGAATTGCTGTAATTGCTGGCGATAATAATATAATTGACTGATAATCAAATTATTATCTCAATATTTTTTTTGTTCAATTTTTTTTGTCTAATTTTAAAATTGAATTGAAAACACGCCAAAATATAGCATTTTTACCCTAAAAATAACTGCAAATTAAAATTTTATCGTTGAATATTTGAATTATTCAACAAAAACTTCTAACTTGCCGTTTAAGCAATTAAACAAAAAACAGGCGACCGCTCGGTTAGAGCAGCCTACCTGTTTGACAAAAATGACACCAAATTACTTTTACAAAATCAAGAATGATACCAAAATTAATTTTTATGATATTTTTTTAAAAAAACGCTCATTCTGAACAAGAATGACACTATTTTAATAGCACAAATAATACCAATCGCCTTTTTTGAAACAAAAAATATCAAAAACAGTCTAAAGAAAAACAGACAGCTACCCCGTTAAGGATATACTGCCTGTTTGACAAAATGACACCAAATTACGGTATCAAAATCAAGAATAATACCAAACCTACTAGGTTTGGTATTTTTATTTATCCTACAAAAGCCCTTTCTACCCTCCACCATTTGATTGGTAGGCAGTTAAATCCAAATCAAAAAATATAATGTATTGATTATCAGCATATTAGCTATATACAATGAATTATTTTTGCCCTATGATGTTTTTACAATAAGTCTAGTATTTTTTTAGAAATTTAAAATTAAAATAGATATGCAAGTAGATAGCTCAACTCATATTTTAGCTTTTTTACAAACTCAAGCCGTTTTTGCCCAAGTGCCAACTCCGCAATTGCAATGGCTTATTGATAACGCACAATACCGCACCCTACACGCGGGTGAGTATTTGTTTCAAAAAGACCAAGCGGCTGATTTTATGAATATTTTATTGAGTGGTAAAATCAATATTTTTATTTTTCAAAATCAGACCCAAAAACTACTCAATGTCATCAAAGCTGGCGATATTACCGGTTTGTTGCCTTACTCAAGGCTAAAGGTATCCGTAGCTACCGGGCAAGCCGTAGAAGATACCGAAGTTTTGGCTTTTCACCGCGAAAAAATGCCCGATTTAATCCAAAAAAATCCTGAGCTTACCCAAAACCTAATTCATTTGATGATGGATCGCAGCCGCGACTACAATCAACAATTGATTTTGAATGACAAAATGATAGCTTTGGGCAAACTTTCGGCTGGGTTGGCACACGAACTCAACAACCCGGTATCGGCGATTGTCCGCAGTGCCGATTTATTGAAAAAACATTTACAACTACTGCCCGAGGGCTTTAAGAATGTAATCAAAATTCGCTTGCCAGATGACGTAGTAGATGAAATCAATGGTATTATGTTTGAACGTTTGGCAAATCGCCCCACCCTCACGCTCAGTGCTTTGGATCGGAGCGATTTGGAAGACGAGTTTGTCAATCTGCTGGAAGACAATGGCTTGGGCTATGAACCCGAAGTAGCCCAAAATTTGGTTGAGTATGGATTTAGCCAAGCCGAAGTCGAAAAAATCATTGCGCTATCCACTCCCCAATTTGTTGCGCCGATTTTACGATGGATAAACAATAATCTGATTACCGAAAATATGGTTGATGAAATTCGCCAAGCGTCTCAACGCATTGATGGTTTGATAAAATCGATTAAATCGTATTCGTATATGGACCAAAGTCTTGATTTACAAGCGGTTGATGTTCACGAAGGATTGCGCAATACCTTGCAAATTTTGCAACACAAAATCAAAAAAAATCATATCAAAATTATCAAACAATTTGACGAAAACGTGCATACCATTATGGGCTTGCCCGGCGAGTTGAACCAGCTTTGGACAAATATCATCGACAACGCCCTCGATGCAATGGAAGGGCAAGAATCTGGCACGCTCACCATTCGCACCCAACAATATGGCGAATTTGTAAAAATATATGTGCAAGATACCGGCAAGGGGATTCCCGAAGAAATCAAAAACAAGATTTTTGACCCATTTTTTACCACCAAGCCCATTGGCAAAGGCACAGGCTTGGGCTTGGATATTGTCCAAAAAATTGTCAATCAGCACAACGGCTCGCTCAAAGTACACTCCGAAGCCGGCAACACCGAGTTTATGGTCTGTGTTCCCAGAGGCTAATTTTGTGGATTTTTGAATTTTGGAGTTTTCTAATTTTCGAATTTTTAAATCCAATACCTCGGACATTTTTTTATAAGTAATTGATTATCAGCTAGTTATGGTATTTTAAATATTTTATGTAAAAGCTGATTATCAGATACTTAGCAAATAACTCGGAAAAGAACCTCCGCCTCTGGCGGAGCAGGGGGCTTAGAAACTAGAAACTGTCCGAACTATTGAAATCTTGAATTTAATAAAAAAAGCCCTTGGGTATATCCCGAGGGCTTTTGATTTTTTGCGTATGAAGTGATACTAAGCGTGCGATTTTTTCTCTTTGATACGAGCCGCTTTACCGCTTTTACCACGCATATAATACAGGCGAGCGCGGCGTACTTGACCTTGTTTTACCAACTCAATTTTATCAATATTGGGTGACAAAATCGGGAAAATTCTTTCTACTCCTACACCATTTGATACTTTTCTGACGGTAAAAGTTTCGCCGTTGGTGTTGGTATTTTTTCTTTGTATTACTACACCTTTAAATTGCTGAATCCGCACTTTGTTGGCATCACCTTCACTGATTTTTACGTGGACGTTGATGGTATCTCCGGCTTTGAAATTTGGGTAGTTGGCGCGGACATTGGCATATTCCGCCTCAACTAATTTCATTAATTCGTTCATAATCTATGTTCTAATGAGTATATTCCAAAAATTGAGGTGCAAATATAATGAACGCTTTTGGATTTGCCACAATATTTTAGAAGTTTTATTTTGGATAAATTATTCAATAATGTCAAAGTCATATCAATAAACAGCTAACTAATTGATAATCAGATAGTTATGCGTAAAATAAAAAAGCCCCAAACTCGACTAAGTTTGAGGCTTTTGCTGTAAGAGTAGGACTCGAACCTACACAGGGCAGTTGGGCTTGCGCTTTATCCTGTTATCCCCGCCCTCGAGACCGGAGGGTATGGCTGCCAATTTC